>DATFUO010000227.1:0-8648 GCA_035260785.1 Burkholderiales bacterium | reverse complement strand
TACGCTGCGCCGATCCGCGACATGAAATTCGCGGTCAAGGAATTGGTCGGGCTTGACGACATCGCCGGGTTGCCGGGGTGCGAGGATCTCACACCCGATGTGGTCGATGCGGTGCTCGAAGAGGCAGGCAAATTCGCCACGGGCGTGCTGGATCCGCTCAACCGGCCGGGCGATACGACGGGTGCCAAGCTGAACAACAACGTGGTGACCGCGGCCCCGGGATTCGCCGATGCCTTCAGGCAGTTCTCGCAAGGCGGCTGGACCGGATTGAATTGCGATCCGCAGTACGGCGGCCAGGGATTGCCGCACATCATTTCCGCGCAGACCTCGGAGATGTGGAACTCGGCCAACATGTCGTTCTGCCTGTGCCCGATGCTCACGGCGGGCGTGGTCGCTTCTCTCATGCGGCATGGCTCGCATGCGCAGAAAGACGCCTATCTGCCGAATCTGGTAAGCGGCAAATGGACCGGGACCATGAACCTTACTGAGCCGCAGGCGGGCTCGGATCTGTCCGCGGTGCGCGCCCGCGCCGTACCCGAGGGTGAGCACTTCCGCATTCACGGCACCAAGATCTTCATCACCTGGGGCGAGCACGACATGGCGCAGAACATCATCCATATGGTGCTCGCGCGCACGCCGGATGCGCCGGAAGGCGTGAAGGGCATCTCGCTTTTCCTCGTGCCGAAATTCCTGGTCAGCGCCGACGGCGGCCTCGGAAAACGCAACGACGTGCAGTGCGTCTCCATCGAGCACAAGCTCGGCATCCATGGCAGCCCGACCTGCGTAATGGCCTACGGCGACACGGATGGCGCGATCGGCTATCTGGTCGGAGAGGAGAATCGCGGACTGGAATATATGTTCACGATGATGAATTTCGCGCGCCTCGAGGTGGGCATCGAGGGCGTTGCGATCGCCGAGCGGGCCTACCAGCATGCGCTGGCCTATGCCAGGAGCCGCATCCAGGGCAGGGAAATCGGCGTCAAGAACGGGGATCGCGTCAGCATCATCCACCATCCCGACGTGCGCCGCATGCTGATGAGCATGAAAGCGCAGACCGAGGCGATGCGCGCACTGGCCACACTCGCGTCCGCCCATCTCGACAAGGCGTTGTTGCATCCAGAAAAGTCGGAGCGCGCCCGCAATCAGGCGATGTTCGATTTGCTGACGCCGGTCGTAAAGGGCTGGTGTACCGAGCAGTCCATCGAGATTGCGTCGACCGGTGTCCAGATCCATGGCGGCATGGGCTTTGTCGAGGAAACCGGCGCCGCGCAATATCTGCGCGACGCGCGCATCACCACAATCTACGAAGGCACCACCGGCATCCAGGCCAATGATCTGGTCGGACGCAAGGTTGCCTACGAAAAAGGCGCCACCATCAGGCTGCTTCTCGGGCAGATGCGCGGCTTCGATGCAGAACTGGCAAAGGTCGGCCATCCCGGCCTCGCCGTGATCCGGCGTTCCCTGGCCGAGGGCGTGGCGGCTCTTTCGGAATCGACCGACTGGCTGCTTGCGACTTTCCCCGGAAATATGAAAGCGGCGTCGGCTGGAGCCGTTCCGTTTTTGAAATTGTTCGGCACCGTGGCCGGTGGCTGGCAGATGGCGCGCGCGGCGCTGATCGCAAAAAACAGGCTGGATGAAAACAACGACGATTACGATTTTTACCGCGCCAAGATCGGCACGGCGCGTTTCTATGCGGAGCACATCCTTCCCCTGGCGGCGGCCTACAGACAGGAAATCGTGCACGGATCGCAGAGCGTGCTTGCTCTCGAGGATGCGCAGTTCTGAGGGCACGCGGCGAACGCCGCACCGTAAGCAGTAAGCAGTGAGGCGGGCCGCATTTCGTTTTTCGCACCGGCCGGAAACTTTCCGTTGACAAGACTTCCCGGGCTGACGATGATTCAAACGTTTGTTTGAATCATCTGTTTGACCGCTTCTTATCAGGGCAGAGGGCAGTCCGCAAAGTGTGCCGGAACGTGCGCCATGGCTGAAATCAGGAATCAGGCCGCCGATGCCAGGGACAGGATTCTGTCTGTCGCGCAGTCCCTGTTCATGGCGCAGGGCCATGCGGGCACTTCGTTGCGGATGATCACCGCCAAGGCCAAGACCAATCTCGCAGCCGTCAATCGCCATTTCGAGCAGATCATCGAAGCCATCTTCGCGCCGGTCATGAACGTCGGCCGCGAGCCGCTGACGCGCGGGGGTTTTTTTCCGCAGCTCCTCGGGCTCGCTTTTTCGGAGTGGCCGGCGACGACGCGCTCAAACTGATTGCAGGTTGTAACCTCGAGGGCCCGGATGATGCGCAAGTCCTCATGCACCGGCTGAATTCCCTTCCTTTCGGCAGGATTGCGGGCCCCGTCAGCCGAATTGCAAACCAAACGCGGCCTGCCGGGTCGAAGGGCAGCATGAGACTCGCAGTCGAATCGGAAAGAGGAGAAAGAATATGAACCCCGTTCTCTGGGTTGCCGCTGGTGCGGCGCTGTTGTGGATACTGGCCTATGTTCGGGCAGGTGCGGCGGCGTGGACGATCGTCATTGGCGCGTACCTGGGCGCATTGACGCTGTGGTCGGGCGCCGGCGGCGCAACCAGGGCTACGCTATGGACCCTGTTCCTCATCGTGGCCGCATTGTTCATGGTCCCGCAGTTGCGCCGCGCTTTGATCAGTGATCCGTTGCTCAACTGGTTTCGCAAGGCGCTGCCGCAGGTATCGCAGACCGAACAGGAAGCGCTCGATGCGGGCACAATCTGGTGGGATGGCGAGTTGTTCAGCGGCCAGCCGGACTGGAACAAATTATTCGGCACGCCGAAACCGCGATTGACGCCCGACGAGCAGGCCTTTCTGGATGGATCGGTGGAAGACCTCTGTCGCATGTGTGATGACTGGGAGATCACTCACGAACTGAACGACCTGCCGGCGGAGGTCTGGCAGTTCATCAAGGATCGCGGATTCCTCGGCATGATCATTCCCCGCCAATACGGTGGCCTGGGGTTTTCCGCGTATGCCCATTCGCAGGTGGTGCAGAAGCTGGCAACGCGCAGCGCCACGGCGTGCGTCTCGGTCATGGTGCCCAATTCGCTCGGACCGGCCGAATTGCTCCTGCACTATGGCACCGACGAGCAGAAGAATCATTATCTGCCGCGCCTCGCAAAGGGCCTGGAGATGCCGTGCTTCGCACTGACTGGGCCGGAAGCCGGTTCGGACGCGGGATCGATTCCGGATTTCGGCGTGGTGTGCAAGGGTATGCACGAAGGCCGCGAAATGATCGGTATCAGGTTGACCTGGGAAAAGCGTTACATCACCCTGGGGCCGGTCGCAACATTGCTTGGCCTTGCATTCAAACTTCACGATCCGGATGGTTTGCTGGGAGCTCAGGAAGACATCGGCATAACGCTGGCGCTGATTCCGGCCAGACATCCTGGCGTGAACATCGGGCGGCGCCACTTTCCGCTCAACGCTTCGTTCATGAACGGACCGAACTCGGGCAAGGACGTATTCATCCCGATGGACTGGGTCATCGGCGGCCGCGAATTTGTCGGACAGGGCTGGCGCATGCTGATGGAGTGCTTGGCGGCGGGGCGTTCTATTTCCCTACCGTCCTCGAGCGCCGGGGCGGCCAAGCTGGCGCTGCGCACCACCAGCGCCTACAGCAGGGTGCGCAGCCAGTTCAAGATTGCCATCGGCAAATTCGAGGGCATCGAGGAGGCGTTGGCCCGGATTGCCGGCAATACCTACGCGATCGACGCCGCGCGCATCATGACGGCCGGAGCGGTAGACCTGGGCGAGAAACCCTCGGTGATTTCGGCCATCGTCAAATACCATTGCACCGAACGCGGTCGCCAGGTGATCAACGACGCGATGGACGTGCATGGCGGCAAGGGCATCTGTCTTGGACCGAACAATTACCTTGGCCGCGCCTATCAGCAGATTCCCATTGGCATCACGGTGGAAGGCGCGAATATCCTGACCCGCAGCATGATGATCTTCGGCCAGGGCGCGATTCGCTGCCATCCCTATGTGTTGAAGGAAATCGCGGCGACCCGTAATGCGGATCCTCGTCAGGCGGGCAGCGATTTCGACGACGCGTTCTGGGACCATGTGCGCTTTGTTCTTTGCAATGCGGCTCGGTCGCTGTGGCAGGGCGTGACCGGCGCGCTCCTGGTCGGCGTACCGGGTTCACTCGAATTGCGCTCCTATACCCGGCAACTCACGCGCTTGTGCGCGGGCTTCGCTTTCTCGGCCGACGTTTCCATGCTGTTCCTCGGTGGCGACCTGAAGCGCCGCGAAAAGCTATCCGCCCGTCTGGGCGATATCCTGAGCCAGCTTTACATCGCATCCACGGTCCTGAAGCGCTACGAAGACGACGGCCGTCCGCGTGCCGACCTGCCGCTGGTCAAGTGGGTGATCGAAGATTGCCTGAATCGCATCCAGGACGCGTTTTATGGCGTGTTCGAGAATTTCCCCAGCCGCATCACCGGCTGGCTGCTGCGTCTGGCAGTATTTCCGCTGGGAAAATCATTTGCGCCGCCCAGGGATCATCTGGGACACCAGATCGCGAAGCTGCTGCTCGAAGCGACGCCGACGCGCGAGCGGCTGACCTCCAACGTATTCGTGCTGCGGCACCAGGACGATGCGGTCGGACGCCTGGAACTGGCCATGCAGGCTGCGCCGGCCGGCGAAGCGGTGGAAGCCAAGATCCGCAGTGCGGTGAAGGCCGGGGTAATTGCCGGATTGACCGAGCCGGCGCGCGTGGCGGCGGCGGTCGAGAAGGGCATAATCAACGCGGGGGAGGCAGCCTTGTTCCAGCAGTTCAGTGCACTGCGCCACGGCTGCATCATGGTCGACGATTTTCCACACGACGTCGGGCGCCTTCAGGCAGTCAGAGAGCCGGCAAGCGTCATGGCGCGAGGCAACGCGGCATCGCAGAAGACGGCGGCATGAGCGAAACCGTCAAGCTGTCGGTGACGGACGGCATTGCCACCATCGCGCTCAACCGTCCGCACGTGATGAACGCCCTGGACGGCGAGATGATGCGGCAGTTGCGTCTCGTCACGGAAGCGGTGGAGAAAGATGCGTCCGTTCGCGCAGTCGTGTTGCGCGGCGAGGGGCCCGCGTTCATGGCGGGCGGGGATGTCGCGGTCTTTCATCAGCATCTTGCCGAATTGCCGGAGCTGATCGTGACCTGGGGACGCGAGATGCACGCGGCCTTCCTGGCGTTGCGGCGCATGGGCAAGCCGGTGCTGGCCAGCGTGCACGGCGCGGTCGCCGGCGCCGGTCTCAGCCTGATGTGCGCGGCGGATCTTGTGATCGCCGCTGCCGACACGCGCTTCACGCTCGCGTACGCGAACATCGGTGCGAGCCCGGACGGGGGCAGCACGTATTTCCTGCCGCGCCTGGTCGGTTACAGGAAAACCATGGAAATGATCATGCTGCCAGACCGCTTCGACGCCGAAACCGCGCGCCTTCACGGACTGGTGAACTGGGTGGTGCCGAACGACAAGCTCGCGGAGCAGACCGCACGCATCGCGCAGCGTCTCGCCGCCGGGCCGACGCGCGCCTACGCGGAAGCCAAACGGCTGGTCAATCAATCCCTCGATGCGCTCGACGCGCAGATGGAGCAGGAGCTGCAGGCGTTTTCCCGCTGCGCGCGCGGCCACGATCTTAAAGAAGGCGTGAGCGCGTTTGTCGAAAAGCGCAAGCCGGTTTTTACGGGAAAGTGACTCTAGCTCGTTAACCGCAGAGGACGCGGAGGACGCGGAGTAAGACCAGGAAACAATTATGAATGTAAAAGCCACCGGTATTCTTGCTTTGCCTCCTTGTTATTCTGTCGATACTTTCCGTACTTCTTTTTCCTCTGCGTCCTTCGCGTCCTCTGCGGTGAGAGTTTGGTCTTGAAAGAGATGTCGAACCTAAAAGACAAGACAGTATTCATCACTGGTGCGACGCGCGGCATCGGGCGCGAAATCGCGCTGCGTTTTGCGCGCGACGGCGCCAACATCGTCGTGACCGGCAAGACCGCGGAGCCCAACCCGAAAGCGGCGGGCACGATCCATTCGACCGCGCGCGAGGTCGAGGAGGCCGGTGGCCGGGCCTTGCCGCTGCAGCTCGATGTCCGCGACGAAACCGCGGTGGCGGCGGCGGTCCAATATGCAGCGGAACGTTTCGGCGGCATCGACATCCTGGTCAACAATGCCAGTGCGCTCAGCATCACCGGCACCATGGCGACACCCGCGAAGCGCTATGACCTGATGAATCAGATCAATGCGCGCGGCACTTTCATCTGCTCGCAGGCCTGCGTTCCTTATCTGTCCAGGGCGGCCAACCCGCACATCCTGACCTTGTCCCCGCCGCTGAACATGAACCAGAAATGGTTCAAGGAGCATGTCGCCTATACCATGGCGAAGTACGGCATGAGCATGTGCACGCTCGGGATGTCCGCCGAATTCGCGGCTCAAGGCATCGCAGTGAATTCGCTCTGGCCGCGCACGACCATTGCGACTGCCGCGGTCGAGGTTTTTTTCCCCCAGGCGCTGGCGGGAAGCCGCAAGCCCGCGATCATGGCCGATGCGGCCCACGCGATCGTCGTATGCGACAGCCGCAGCGTTACCGGGCACTTCTTCATCGATGAAGAAGTCCTGCGCGGGCAAGGGGTCACGGATTTCGGGTCGTACGCGGTCACGCCGGGGGCGAAGCTTTACACCGACATCTTTCTCGACTGATTGCGCGTACGCACGAGAAGACGACTGGAGGAAACGAAATGGCGCATAGAGGCGACGTCATCCCCCCGGAGATTGCGAAGACGCTCGATGGATTATTCCAGGAGCGCGTGCGCCGCTCTGCCGCCGCGCTTGCGTACCGGAATTTCGACGAACCGGGAGGCTGGAAAGATTACACCTGGGGAGACGTCGAGAAACTGGTGTCACGCTGGCAGGCGGGGTTCGAGGCGGACGGGTTGCAACCTGGCGATCGGGTTGCGATCATGCTGCGCAACAGCGTCAACTGGATTGTATTCGATCAGGCCGCGATGGGACTCGGCCTGGTGACCGTGCCGCTTTATACGTCCGACCGTCCCGACAATATCGCCTACCTCCTGCAGGATTCGGGCGCCAAGCTGCTGATGATCGAAAATGCCGGGCAGTGGGACCAGTTCGCGGGGGTGCAGGAACAGCTATCCGGGCTGAAACGGGTCCTGTGCATCAATCCGCTGTCTGGCCCGTCCCCCGATCCGCGCCTGAAAAGCATCGCAGACTGGCTGCCAAAGACGGCCGGTGCCGTCAGACATGTCAATCAGGACGGCACGAAACTGACCAGCATCATCTACACCTCCGGCACGACCGGCAAACCCAAGGGCGTGATGCTTTCGCACCGGAACATGCTGGAAAACGCGGCTGGGGCATTACAGTGCTTCGAGGTGACCCCCTCGGATCTGTTCCTGTCCTTCCTGCCGATGTCGCATACGCTCGAGCGCACCGCGGGTTACTACCTGACCATGATGGCGGGCGCCAGCGTGGCGTACGCGCGTTCGATCCAGCAGTTGGGCGAGGATCTCGTTGCCATCCGGCCCACCATCATGATTTCGGTGCCGCGAATTTACGAACGGGTCTACGGCAGCATCAAGACCCGGCTTGCTGAAGGGCCGGCATTGCGCCGCAAGCTGTTCGAATTCGCAGTCGAAGTCGGCTGGGCCCGATTTGAGTGCCAGCAGGGCCGGGGGCCGTGGAGAGTCTCCTTCCTGCTGTGGCCTATCCTCGATCGCCTGGTTGCCGGCAAGGTGATGGCGCGTCTGGGCGGACGCTTGCGCGCGGCGGTCAGCGGGGGTGCGGCATTGGCGCCCGAAATTGCCAAACTGTTTGTCGGCCTCGGCCTGCCCATCCTGCAGGGCTACGGACTGACTGAAACCAGCCCGGTGGTCAGCACCAACCGCATCGATGACAACATTCCAGCCAGCATCGGCAAGCCGATTCCCGGCGTGCAGGTCAGGCTGGGCGACAAGGATGCGTTGCTCGTCAAGGGCCCGAACGTCATGCTCGGCTACTGGAATCTCCCGGACGCGACCAAGGCGATGTTCACCTCGGACGGCTGGCTGAATACCGGCGACACAGCGCGTTTCGACGAGGCGGGACACATTTATATCACCGGTCGACTGAAGGAAATCATCGTGATGTCCAATGGCGAGAAGATTCCGCCCGTGGACATGGAGGCGGCCATCCTGCAGGACCCCTTGTTCGAGCAGGTCCTCGTGCTGGGTGAAGGCAGGCCTTATCTGACGGCGTTCGTCGTGATCAATCAGGATCAATGGACGAAACTGGCAAACCAGAACGGGATGGCACCCATATCAGGGGGCATCATGCGCAGCGAGCCGGCGCGCAAACTCGTGCTGGAGCGGGTGCAACGCCAAATCAAATCGTTTCCCGGCTATGCGCAGATTCACCGCGTCGCAGTGTGCGCCGAACCGTGGACCGTCGAGAACGGCCTGCTGACGCCCACCATGAAATTGAAACGCGCGAAAGTCGTGGATTCGCACCAGAAGGAGTTCGAAGAGCTTTATGCCGGACACTGACCGCAGGCCGTCACAGGAAGAAATGGCGACGCTGCCCGCGGGGCGCGAGCCGACGCTGCGCGTCGTGCCGATGCCCTCGGATGCCAATTACAC
>DATFUO010000226.1:0-14631 GCA_035260785.1 Burkholderiales bacterium | reverse complement strand
TCGATTTCTATTGTTTGCAGTTGTTCAGCCATGATTTAAGGTCGAAATCAAAGTCAAGATCGTGGGACACAGAGTTCACAGAAAGCTAAACCCAACACGGAGGCACGGAGAACACGGAGGACACAGAGGAAAACATATGGACGTTGTTTTTGGAGAATTGAACTGTTGCAAATGTGCTCGGGAGATTCCACGTGGCCCGCGCTCAATCTTGCTGCGCTGAACATTTCGTCATTGCCATTCTCCGTGTCCTCTGTGTTCTCCGTGCCTCCGTGTTGGGTTGAGGGTTCAGGTTTTAGATCGTATCGCGGACTTGGGACGAAAGGCCTTGCAGACGGCGTCGTCGGTCTCGATGTAAGGCCCGCCGATCAGGTCGATGCAGTACGGGATCGCGGCAAAGATGCCGTGCACGATCTGCCGGCCGTCCGCGTCCTTCAGGCCTTCGAGCGTCTCGCGAATGGATTTCGGCTGGCCGGGGAGATTGACGATCAGCGTCTTGCCGCGGATCACGCCGGCCTGGCGCGACAGGATCGCGGTCGGCACGAAGTGCAGGCTGATCTGGCGCATCTGTTCGCCGAAACCGGGCATTTCGCGATCCGCCACCGCCAGGGTGGCTTCAGGGGTGACGTCGCGCGGCGCGGGTCCGGTGCCCCCGGTAGTGAGCACCAGATGGCAACCCTCCTTGTCGCACAATTCCTTCAGCGTATGCGAGATGAGCGCCTGCTCGTCCGGGATCAGGCGTTCGATTACGCGGCGGGGATTGCGGATCGCCCTGCCGAGCCACTCGTCCAGCGCCGGCAGGCCTTCATCCCTGTACACGCCTTTCGACGCCCGGTCGCTGATCGAGACCAACCCTATGACCACTTGTTCGTTTTCAACCATAAATCCATTGAACCACGGAGGACACGGAGGACACGGAGGAAAACCACAATTTGGATTGGAAAAGAAGCGCGGATACAGGTGACTCGGCGGCAACTATTCCTGGTCGTAGGGCCACACTTTTCATGTCTTTCCGTCGTTCTGTTCTTCTCCGTGTCCTCCGTGGTTAATCGTGTTGGGAATTCAAGGTTTCGCGAAGCACCTGGAACAGTTCGCGGAAACTCTTCGGCGGCTTGCCGGCCTCTTTCTCGCGCTTCGTATTGCGCATCAGCGTGCGCAGTTTCTGGACGTCGGCGCCGGGATGTTCGGCAATCAGCGCCTCGAGCGCCTTTTCGTCGTTCAGCAGTCTCACGCGCCAGCGTTCGATCAGGTGCAGGCGGGCCGTCTCTTCGACCGACACGCCGTTCCAGGCGTCCAGGCGCGCGCGGATGGTATCAGCGTCGCCTTCCTCGCGCATCAGGCGGCCGATGTATTGCATCTGGCGCCGCAAGGCACCGAACCTGGAGATGGCGCGCGCCTGCGTGACCGCGTCGCGCAGCCGCTCGGGCAGGTCGAGTTCGGCCAGCTTTTCTTCGCTCACGGCCACCAGGGCCTCGCCCAGATCCTGAAGCGCCAGGTCGTCCTGCTTGCGCTTTGTCCTGCTGGGCTGAACTTCTTCTTCCACCGGGGCAATGGTCCTGGGAGTCCTGAATCGGCAAGCTGGTATCATAACCAAACATTTCCTTCCGCGGCGTGCCGCCCGAGTTGTCCGGCAGCACGCCGCTTTGATTTTCAGGTTCGGACGGCACCCGGTTCAGAAAACATCGTGGCGAGCAGCGAATTTACCCATTCAGCCGACATCCTCAGACAAATTGCCCGCGACGTGCTTGACTACGCGCGCGCGCGCGGCGCAACCGCGGCCGAAACCGAGGCCAGCGAAGGCTTCGGCCAGAGCGTCACGGTGCGCCGCGGCGAGGTCGAGACGATCGAGTACAACCGCGACAAAGGCGTGGGGGTGAGCGTCTATATCGGCCAGCAGCGCGGCCACGCCAGCACATCGGACTTTTCCGCGCAGGCGCTGCGCGATACGGTCGATGCCGCACTGTCGATCGCACGCCTGACCGCGTCGGATCAATTCGCCGGGCTGGCGGATGCCGACCTGCTGGCCACGCAGTTTCCGGTGCTCGATCTCTATCATCCATGGGCGATCGACGTGGAGCAGGCGATCGAACTGGCGCGTTCCTGCGAAGACGCCGCGTTCGCCGCCGACCCGAAAGTCTCCAATTCCGAGGGCGCGTCGGTCTCGGTGCAGCAATCGCACTTCGCCTACGGCAACTCCAATGGTTTCCTGGCGGGGTATCCGAGTTCGCGCCACAGCATTGTCTGTTCGGTGATTGCCGGCAAGGACGAGAACATGCAGCGCGACGACTGGTACACCATCGCGCGCTCGGCGACGGACCTCGATGGCGCAACCGAAGTGGGCGCGTGTGCCGGGAAACGCGCGGCACGCCGGGTGGGCGCGCGCAAGGTGGCGACGGCCAAAGTGCCGGTGCTCTTCGAGGCGCCGGTGGCGTCCGGCCTGCTGGGTCACTTTGTTGCGGCGGTCAGCGGCGGCAGCCTGTACCGAAAATCTTCTTTCCTGCTCGACAGCCTTGGCAAACAGGTATTTTCGCCGAACGTGCGGATCCACGACCGGCCGCACATTCTCAAGGGGCTCGCCAGCAGCCCGTTCGACGACGAAGGGGTCGCCACCCACAGCCGCGACATCGTGCTCGACGGCGTGCTGCAAGGCTATTTCCTCGGCAGCTACTCCGCGCGCAAGCTTGGGCTTCGATCCACAGGCAATGCCGGCGGCAATCACAACCTGAGCATGGATTCGACCGACGGCGATTTGTCCGCACTGCTCAAAAAAATGGGGACAGGGTTGCTCCTTACCGACTTGCTCGGGCAGGGGGTCAACATGGTGACCGGCGACTACTCGCGCGGTGCGGCGGGCTTCTGGGTCGAGAACGGCGAAATCGCCCATCCGGTGCAGGAGATCACCGTGGCCGGCAATCTCAGGGACATGTTCCGCAACATCGTCGCCATCGGTTCCGATGTGGTGGTGCGCGGTTCGCGCATGTGCGGTTCGGTACTGGTCGAGGGAATGACGGTAGCTGGAGAATAGGGATGAGGGGCGAGGGATAAAGGGCGAGGGGCGAGGGTTTTGAGTCTTTGGATCCGATGCTTTTCCCCTCATCCCTCGTCCGTCGCCCCTCGTCCCCAACGCGCGGAACAATGAAGATTCCAGCTCAAACAACGGCAGCCCTTCTCCGAAGTCTGCTGGTCGCGCTCCTGCTGAGCGCGCTCGCCGCCTGCGGCGAGAAACCGCCGCCGCTGCCGAAGCTCGGCGCCGGCGATGTCGTTCTCGCATTCGGCGACAGCCTGACCTATGGCACCGGTGCCGGAACCGAAGAGGCTTATCCGAATGTGCTGGCGAAGCTCTTGAGCCGCACGGTGGTCGGGGCCGGGGTACCGGGAGAAACGACGGCCGACGGGCTGGATCGCCTGCCGGCGGTGCTCGATGAGATCCGGCCCAGGCTGATGTTGCTCTGCATGGGCGGCAACGACATGCTGCGCAAGTCCGATTTCGCGAGCATCGAATCGAACCTGCGTGCGATGGTGCAACTGGCCAGGGCGCGCGGCATTGGCGTCGTGCTGATCGGCGTGCCGACGCCGGAACTGTTTGGCGGTCCGCCGGAGTTTTATGGCAGGCTGGCGAAAGAATTATCGCTGCCGCTGGAAAACAAGGTGATGCAGGAGGTACTGTTCGACCATGGACTCAAGTCGGATCCCATCCACCCCAATGCCAAGGGTTACCGCCGCATCGCCGAGGCGATCGCGGACCTGCTGCGTCGCGCCGGAGCGGTCTGATCCGCGCCCGGGTGGCCATGTCTGAGGCGCGCCGCAGCGGGATCGGCCTGCTCGATCACCGCGGCCGGTTTGCTGTTAACCCGGCGAACTGATTCCCGTGCATCCGATGCGACCGGTCCCATGAAGGCAATCGTGCTCGCGTTTGCCGCGATTTGCGGCCTGTTCGCGGCGCCGGCCGGCGCGGACGCGCCCGAGAAAACCAGGGTGGTTCTGGCCGTCGGCGGGCGTACTACGCTCTACTACCTGCCGCTGACCCTGGCCGAGCGCCTGGGCTACTTCCAGGACGAAGGCCTGGACGTGGAGATCAACGATTTTCCCGGCGGCTCGAGGGCATTGCAGGCGCTCATCGGCCATAGCGCCGACGTCGTCTCCGGCGCCTACGAGCACACCATCGTGATGCAGACGCTCGCGCAGAAAGTGCAGGCCTTCGTATTGCAGGGCCTGAATCCGGGACTCGAACTGGGCATCCGCAAGGACCGGGCGGCGGACTACGGCTGGGCGAAGGACCTGAAAGGCATGAAGATCGGCGTGTCCGCGCCGGGATCGAGTACGCACATGCTGGTCAATCATCTGCTGGCTTCGGTCGGACTCCGCCAGGACGACGTTTCCATCATCGGCGTGGGCACCGGCCCGTCCGCCGTTGCGGCCATGCGCAGCGGGCAGATCGACGCGCTGTCCGGCGTCGAACCCGTGATGACGCTACTCGAGCGCTCCGGAGACCTGAAGATTGTGGTCGAAACCATCACCGACAAGGGCGTGCGCGACGTATTCGGCGGCAGCATGCCGGCCGCGACGCTGTACGCGCGCGCTGACTTCATCGAGCACAACCCGCATACGGTGCAGGCGCTGACCAATGCAATCGTGCGCGCGCTGCTGTGGCTTCGGCACAGCACCACCGAGGATGTGCTCAATATGGTGCCGCCGGAATATCTGCTCGGCGACAGGTCGTTGTATGCGGCGTCGTTCGAGCGCCTGCGCCCGACGTATTCGCAGGACGGCATGATTCCGAAGAAAGGCGTCGACAATTCCTACAAGGTCCTGCTGGCGCATAACCAGGCTGTGCGGCGGGCGCCCGTGGTGTGGATCAACCAGACCTACACCAACGCCTTCGTCGAAAAGGCGTTGCAGAAATACAGACGGGAATGACACGTTCATTGAAACTGGACGGGGTGACCTGCACCTTTGCCGCGCGCGGGGGTGGCGCCGAATACACCGCCGTCGCGGACATCAGCCTCGATGTGCCCGAAGGTGAATTCGTCTCGGTGGTCGGGCCCACCGGATGCGGAAAATCCACTTTGCTCAACGTCGCTGCCGGGTTGCTTGCGCCGACGCGCGGCAGTGTGAGCGTGTTCGGGCAGAAACTGCAGGGAATCAATACGCGGGCCGGGTATCTGTTCCAGAGCGAAGCGCTGATGCCGTGGCGCACGGCGTTGCACAACGTCATGGCCGGCCTCGAATTCCGAGGGCGCGCCGCGCAAGAGGCACGCTCGCACGCAGCCGACTGGCTCAGGCGCGTCGGCCTTGCCGCGCACGGGCACAAGTATCCCCACGAACTCTCCGGCGGCATGAGGAAGCGCGTCGCGCTGGCGCAGACGCTGATTCTCGACCCGAAGATCCTGCTCATGGACGAGCCGTTCTCGGCGCTCGACGTGCAGACACGCAGCCTGATGGAAAACGAACTGCTGAACCTGTGGGCGCAGGATCGCAAGTCCGTGGTTTTCGTCACACACGACCTCGAGGAAGCCATCTCGCTGTCCGACCGCGTCGTGGTGATGTCGGCGGGACCGGCCAGCCGGCTGATCGGCGAATTCGCCATCGACCTGCCGCGTCCGCGCGACGTCGCCGAGATCCGGCTGACCCCGCGCTTCGTCGAAATTCACAAACTCATCTGGCAGGCGCTGCGCGACGAAGTCAAAAAGGCTTACGCCAGCACCACCACCTCACCCCAGCCCTCTCCCCCTGAGGCGGAGAGGGTGTGAAAAACATGTCGTCCTATTTCCGCAAGCTTGAATATGCTTTCCTTCTCTGTTGCTGGAAACGACAGGCACCTCAGACCACGAACAGTTCCAAGCGCAACGTCTTTTGCCGCTCCCTCTCCGCCTCAGGGGGAGAGGGCTGGGGTGAGGTGGTGGTGGCGGGGGCGGTGTGATATGAAACGCGGAACGCTTGTTGTCTGTCAGGTCGGACTGCTGGTGGGGTTGTTCGTGCTCTGGCACGTGCTGACCGCGACAGAGACGCTGCCGAAATTCTTTTTCGGCGAACCGCTGGTCGTGCTGGCGCGTGTGCGCGACTGGTTCGTCAGCGGCAAGATTTATCCCCATCTGGGCGTGACGCTGATCGAGACGCTCCTCGCCTTCGCCATCGGCACCGTACTGGGCCTGGCGTTCGGCCTTTGGCTGGCGCTCTCCGACTTCGCGGCAAAGTTGCTGAGCCCGTATATCACTGCGCTCAATTCCATGCCGCGGGTGATTCTGGCGCCGATCTTTGCGGTCTGGTTCGGGCTCGATATCAAGTCCAAGGTCATGCTCGGCATCACGCTGGTGTTCTTCATCGTTTTCTTCAGCGTCTATAACGGCGTGCGCGAAGTCAGTCCCACGATCCTGGCGAACGCGCGCATGCTCGGCGCGAACGGACGCCAGTTGCTGCGGCACGTCTATCTGCCCAGCGCCACGGCCTGGGTGTTCTCCAGCCTGCACGCTTCCGTCGGCATGGCCTTCGTCGGGGCCGTGGTCGGCGAATACCTCGGTTCCGCCCGCGGCGTGGGCTATCTGATCCTGCAGGCCGAGGGCGTGTTCGACATCAATACGGTCTTCGCCGGCGTGCTGGTGCTGACCGCTTGCGCTCTGGTCCTCGACTACGCCGTCACGCTGGCCGAACGGCGCCTCCTTCGCTGGCGGCCCGGCCCTGTTTCCGCCAACGCCTCTTGAACTCCAGGACAACTCTCACCGCGGAGGACGCAGAGGAAAAGCAAGAGGGAGAAGCATGCTCGGGTTGAAATCCTTCACTGATGGTCCATCACAGTGAAAATCGGCCTCATAGGTTCGCGGACGGCCATCTCTATTTATCAGACTTTTCCCGCTCTTGTTCTTCCTCTGCGTCCTCCGCGGTGAGAGTTGTCCTATTCTTCTTGAGCGAAACCGCTTGTCCGTGCTAGAAATGGGTTCGGGCTCACATATCACCAAATCCACTTGGAATTTTCCAACCACGCCATCCTGATCGGCGCCATTCTGGTGCTGCTGAGCATTCTCGCAAGCACTCTTTCGGCGCGCACCGGTGCGCCGCTGCTGTTCGTTTTCCTCGGCATCGGCATGCTGGCCGGCGAGGATGGGCCCGGGCACATCCGCTTCGGCGATTACCAGGTCGCCTACCTGGTCGGCACCATGGCCCTGGCCGTCATTCTGTTCGACGGCGGCATGCGCACGCGTTACGACACCTTCCGCGTCGGGTTGTGGCCGGCGGTGTCGCTGGCCACGGTCGGCGTGGTGCTGACGACTCTGATCGTGGGTTATGGGGCTTCCCGCATCCTCGGGCTGGGATTGATGGAGGGCATGCTGATCGGCGCCATCATCGGCTCCACCGATGCGGCGGCGGTCTTCTCGCTGTTGCACGCAGCCGGAATGCGGCTCAAGCAGCGTGTCGGCGCCACCCTGGAAATCGAGTCCGGCTGCAATGATCCGATGGCCGTGTTCCTGACCCTGTCGCTGATCCATATCGTCGGCGCCGACCAGCACGCACCGGGCTGGTCGCTGCTCTGGCACTTCGCCCAGCAGTTCGGGCTCGGCGCGCTGGCCGGCATCGGCGGAGGCAAGCTGCTGGTCTGGCTGATCAACCGCGTGACGCTTGCCAGCGGACTCTATCCGCTGCTGGCGATGGCGGGAGGCCTGGCGATCTATGCCGGCACGACGGTCCTCGATGGCAGCGGTTTCCTCGCCATCTATCTGGCCGGACTCGTTCTCGGCAACAGCCGCGTGCACACGGCGGGCAACATCCTGCGCGTGCACGACGGGCTCGCCTGGCTGTCGCAGATCGTCCTGTTCCTGATGCTCGGCCTCCTGGTCACGCCCGGTGCGCTGTTCGACATCGGCTTCGGTGCAATCGGGATCGCGGCGTTGCTGATGTTCGTCGCCAGGCCATTCGCCGTCGGGGTATCGCTGCTTCCATTCAGATTTCCGCTGCGCGAGCAGACATTCATTTCGTGGACCGGCCTGCGCGGTGCGGTGCCGATCGTGCTCGCGCTGTTTCCGGCGCTGGCCGGCCTGCCGCAGTCGTCGATCTACTTCAATGTCGCCTTCTTCGTAGTCCTTGCGTCGCTGCTGGTGCAGGGCTGGACCGTCGCGCCGCTGGCGGAGCTGTTGCGATTGAAGCTCCCGCAGGAGCATGCGCCTTATTATTCCGAGTTCGTTGAAGTGCCGGGTCGCGCGGGACTGCAACTGCTCGGCTATCGCGTCAACGAGCTGAGCGCAGCCATCGGACGGACCGTGACCCAGCTCGCCCTGCCCGCCGACGTACGCGTGGTGGCGGCGTTCCGCGACGGAAAATCACTCGAATCCATCAGCCGGCTGGAAGTTGCCGCGGGCGATCTGGTGTACGTGATTACGCCCGGCGAGCATCTGACCCTGCTCGACCTGCTGTTCGTGCCGGCCGACGATCTCGAAGAATCGGAACAGCAGCGATTCTTCGGCACGTTTACGCTGAACGGCGACGCCCCGCTGGGTGAGGTCGTGGAAATGTATGGCGGGGCGGTTGCCCAGGCGATCAGTGCCATGACGCTCGCGCAATACATAGACCGCCAGTTCCGCCGGCGCCCGGACGTGGGCGACTACGTGCGCTTCGGCAAGCTGAACCTGGTGGTGCGCGAGATGCAGAACGGCCAGGTTTCCAAAGTCGGCATCATCGTGCGCGAGCGGTAAGGAAGCGATAGCTGCGTCGGGGGCATGGGCAGCGTAGCCTCGTCTCGTCCCTTTGCACTTTGCGCTGTGCAAGGGACTCCCTCGACCGGGGTGGCAAACCAGTCCCGATTCCCGGATACGCGAAATGGAGGCAGACATGAAGACGCGGGCATTGCTCGGCCGGCTGACCATCCACTCCCTTCTTGTATTGACGCTTGGCGCAACTCCCGTGCTTGCGGAGAAAAGATACGGTCCGGGCGCTACCGATACGCAGATCAAGATCGGGCAGACGATGCCCTACAGCGGCCCGGCTTCGCTCTACGGCACCGTCGGGAAGGCCATGGCTGCCTATTTCGACAAGATCAATGCCGAGGGCGGCGTGAACGGCCGCAAGATCAATCTGATCTCTCTCGACGATGGCTACAGTCCGTCCAGGACGATGGAACAGACGCGCAAACTGGTGGAACAAGAGGAGGTGTTGCTCATATTCGGCACGCTCGGCACCGCGGTGAACACGGCCATACACAAATACCTGAACACAAAACAAGTGCCCCAGTTGCTCATCTCCAGCATCGGCATGAAGTGGAACGATCCGCGGAATTTTCCGTGGACCATTTCTTTCCAACCGAACCAGAAGAGCGAAGGCGGCGTTTATGCCAGGTACCTGTTGAGAAATAATCCGAATGCCAGGATCGCCATCCTGTATCAGAACGACGATTTTGGAGGAGGCTATCTCCAACCCGTGAAAGACGTTCTTGGCGACCGGGCAAGAACGATGATCGTGGCCGAAGCGTCGTATGAAGTGAGCGATCCCTCGGTGGATTCCCAGATTGTCTCGTTGCAAGCGTCCGGCGCGGATACGCTGCTTATTTTTGCCTCGCCAAAATTTGCCGCCATGGCGATCCGCAAAACCCATGAAATTGGCTGGAAGCCACTCGAGTTGCTGACCTTGGCAAGCGCTACCGTGACATCCGTGCTGCAGCCTGCCGGGCTGGAAAAGTCAGTCGGAGTGATCTCCTCGGGATACCTGAAGGATCCGACCGATGCACAGTGGAAAAACGATGCGGGCACCAGGGATTGGTTGGCCTGGATGAAGCGGTATTATCCGGACGGTAACACCGCCGATGTCTACAACGTCGTGGGCTATACCGAGGCTCAAGCCCTGGTGCAGGTTTTGAAGCAGTGTGGCGACGATCTCACCCGGGATAACGTCATGAAACAAGCAGCGCATCTCAAGGACCTGGAACTCCCGATGTTGCTGCCCGGCATCAAAATCACGACGAGTCCGGCCGACTACCGGATCATCAAGCAACTGCAGTTGATGCGCTTCGACGGAAAGCAGTGGGTATTGTTTGGCGAGGTGATCGGAGACTAAGCCTCGTCGCTGCTGGGCGGCGGACAGGTACAGAACAGGTTGCGGTCGCCCCAGACGTTGTCCACCCGGCCCACCGGCGACCAGTACTTGGCCTTGCGCAGACTTGCCATCGGATAGGCGGCTTCTTCGCGCGAGTAGGCATGCGGCCAGTCGCTCTTGAGCAAGGTTTCGGCAGTATGCGGCGCGTTCTTCAGCGGGTTGTCGGCCCGCGGCCATTGGCCGGACTCGACCTTGGCGATTTCGGCGCGCACGGCGATCATGGCGTCGCAAAAACGGTCCAGCTCTTCCAGCGATTCGCTCTCGGTGGGCTCGACCATCAGCGTGCCGGCCACCGGAAAACTCAGCGTCGGTGCGTGAAAGCCATAGTCGATCAGGCGTTTGGCCACGTCTTCCGCGCTGATGCCCTCGGGGCCGCCGGTGCTGTCCTTGAGGGGCCGCAGATCGAGGATGCATTCGTGCGCCACGCCGCCGCCTTTGATGCCGACGATGTTGCCACTGAAGCCTACCTCGTAGTGATCAGCCAGGCGCGCGGCGATGTAGTTGGCCGACAGGATCGCGGTCTCGGTCGCCGCCTGCAATCCCTGCGCGCCCATCATGCGCATGTACATCCAACTGATCGGCAGCACTCCCGCATTGCCTAATGGCGCGGCGCTGATGGCGCCCACCTGCCTGTCCGTTCCGAGGCCCGCACTGCGATGTGCCGGCAGGAAAGGCGCCAGATCCTCCCCCACGCACACCGGGCCGACGCCCGGGCCGCCGCCGCCATGCGGAATGCAGAAGGTCTTGTGCAAGTTGAGGTGGCTCACATCGCCGCCGAATTCGCCCGGCGCCGCCAGCCCGACCAGTGCGTTCAGGTTCGCACCATCGACATAGACGCGACCGCCATGGCTGTGGACCAGCGCGCACAGCTCCTTCACCTGCGGGTCGAAGACGCCGTAGGTGGAAGGGTAAGTGATCATCACCGCGCCGAGGCGCGCGCTGTACTGTTCGCACCGGGCCTTCAGGTCCGTCAGGTCGACATTGCCCCCGGCATCGCACTTCGTCACCACCACCTGCATGCCCGCCATGTGCGCGCTGGCCGGATTGGTGCCATGCGCCGACTCGGGAATCAGGCAGATGTTGCGCTGATGGTCGCCGCGCGACTCGTGCCAGGCCTTGATGATCAGCAGGCCGGCGTATTCCCCCTGCGAGCCGGCATTGGGTTGCAGGCTCACGCCGCTGTAGCCGGTGGCCTCACACAGCCAGGCTTCGAGTTGCTCGCGCAAAGTGTCGTAGCCCGCCAGCTGATCGCGCGGCGCGAAGGGGTGTAGCCCGGCGAATTCCGGCCAGGTGATCGGAATCATCTCGCTGCTGGCGTTGAGCTTCATGGTGCACGAGCCCAGCGGGATCATCGTGCGATCGAGCGCGAGATCCTTGTCGGCCAGGCTGCGCAGGTAGCGCAGCATGTTGGTCTCGCTGTGATGGCGGTTGAATACCGGATGCGCGAGGAAGGCGCTGGTGCGTTCCAGCGCAGGCGGGATCAGCGGGGCGATGCCTTGTTCGAACTGCCCGATATCGGGCAGCGGTTGTCGGCCCGCAAACACCTTCCACAGCGCCGAGAGGTCCACGCGCGTCGTCGTCTCGTCGAACGTGATGCCCACACTCGTCGCCGACGCACGGCGCAGGTTGTAGCCCGCGTCGCGCGCCGCCTGCATCAGGGTTTCGGTCTTCGCGCCGGTCGTCACCTGAAGTGTGTCGAAGGCGCTTTCGTGCGCCAGCGTGCAGCCGAGTTGCCGCAGGCCCGACGCCAGCACTGCCGTATAGCTGGCCACGCGCCGCGCGATTCTTTTCAAACCTTCAGGGCCGTGATAGACCGCGTACAGGCTGGCCACTACGGCGGGAAGCACCTGTGCCGTGCAAATGTTGCTGGTGGCTTTCTCGCGGCGAATGTGCTGCTCGCGCGTCTGCAGCGCCAGGCGGTAGGCGGTCGCCCCATGCACGTCGATGCTCACGCCCACGAGCCGGCCCGGCATCGAACGCTTGAACTCGTCGCGGGTGGCCAGGTAGGCCGCATGCGGCCCGCCGTTGCCCATGGGCATGCCGAAACGCTGCGTGTTGCCTACCGCGATGTCGGCATCCATTTCGCCGGGCGGGGTGATCAGCGCCAGCGCGAGCAAGTCGGCCGCGACGATGACCAATCCTCCGCGAGCGTGCACCGCGTCGCAGATCGGCTTGAGGTCGCGCACCACGCCGTCGACGCCGGGGAACTGCAGCAGCACCGCGAACGCGTCGGTGTTACCAGCGGCGTCGGCGTCGCCTGTGACCACCGCAATACCCAGCGGCCGGGCGCGGGTTTGCACCACCTCCAGCGTTTGCGGCAGTACATCGTCGGCAACAAAGAAGGTTGTCGAATTGCTTTTGCCCACGCGCATCGCCAGCGTCATGGCCTCGGCGGCCGCCGTGGCTTCGTCGAGCATCGACGCGCCGGCGATGGCCATGCCGGTCAGGTCGCACACCATGGTCTGGAAGTTGACCAGCGCTTCCAGGCGGCCCTGGGAAATCTCCGCCTGGTAGGGCGTGTAGGCGGTATACCAGGCCGGGTTTTCGAGCACGTTGCGCAGGATGACGCCGGGCGTGTGCGTGCCGTGGTAGCCCTGGCCGATGCAGCTCTTGAGCACCTTGTTCTGCGCGGCGATGTGTTTCAGTTCGGCCAACGCCTGCGCCTCGGACATGACGGGCGGCAGCGCCATGGGCCGGCTGCGCGCGATGCTGCGCGGAACGACAGCCTCGATCAGCGCCCGCCTCGATGCAGCACCGACGACCGACAGCATGTGGCGTTCATTGTCCGGTGTGATGCCAATGTGGCGGGCGATGAATTCAGCGGCGTTTTCCAGATCGACGAGCGGACTCCGGGCGGACGGGGACACGGTCGCTTTCCGCGGTGGAATTTCCCGGCCGGACATGCTCAGGCGCTCTTCACCAGAGCGTCGTACGCCGGGCCGTCCATCAACTGCTCGAACTCGGCCATGTCGGTGATGCGGACTTTGAAGAACCAGCCGCGGCCCATCGGATCGGTGTTGGCCAGGGCCGGATCGGCGCGCAACGCTTCGTTGACTTCGACGACTTCGCCGCTCACCGGCATGTACAGGTCCGCGGCCGCTTTCACCGACTCGACCACGCCGGCGACGTCCCCCTTGTTGATGCGGCTGCCGATCGCAGGCAGATCGACGAACACCACGTCGCCCAATGCGTCCTGCGCATGGTGCGTGATGCCGACGGTGGCGGCTTCACGGTCCGCGATGTTGATCCATTCGTGATCCGGCGTGTACTTCGTCGTCATGGGTTCTCCTTGGGTGGTCGATTGTTGTCGGCGTTTGCGCCATTACGCGCGGACGATCGTGAATGGGATTCTCAGGCACGGTGATACCGGTGTGCGACAAAGGGTAGCGCGGTGACCCGCATGGGCTGGCTCCTGCCGCGCACTTGCGCGTAGACCTCATGATCGGGCACGGCGTGATCGGCGGCGAGATAGGCCAATGCGACCGGACGGTGGACCGTGGGGGCGAGCGTGCCGCTGGTCACGTGGCCGAGCGTGTCGCCCTTTGCGTCGATGATCAACGTGCCTTCGCGCACTGGCACGCGCTCCAGTCCGACCAGTCCGACGCGTTTGCTGGCGACGCCGCGCGCCAACTGCCCGTCGATCACATTGGCACCCGGATAACCGCCCGCGCGCGCACCGCCCGCGCGGCGCACCTTCTGGATGGCCCAGGCCAGTCCCGCTTCGACCGGCGTTGTCGCGTCATCGATGTCGTGCCCGTACAGACACAGCCCGGCCTCCAGACGCAAGGTATCGCGGGCGCCCAGCCCGGCGGGCTTCACTTCGGTCGACGCGAGCAGCGCCTGCGCCAGCGCGGCGGCCCGGGACGCGGGCACTGAAATTTCAAAGCCGTCTTCGCCGGTGTAGCCTGACCGGGTGACGAAACAATCCGCGCCCGCGAGCGTGGCGTTCATGCCGGTCATGAAGGCGAGTCCGGACAGCGCCGGGTTCAACCGTGACACGACATCGGCCGCCCGCGGTCCCTGCAACGCCAGCAGCGCCCGGTCGGGCATCGGCTGCACCGTGCAGCGCCGGCCGATGTATGTCTCAAGGTGTTCGATATCCGCGTCCTTGCAGGCCGCATTGACGATCACGAACAGGTCGGCCTCGCGCCGCGTGATCATCAGATCGTCCAGGATTCCACCAGCGGCATTGGTGAAGAAACCGTAGCGCTGCCTGCCGACTGCGAGGCCGGCCACATCCACCGGGACCAGTGACTCCAGCGCGTTCGCGGCGTCGTCACCCAGCAAGCGCAACTGCCCCATGTGCGACACGTCGAACAGCGCTGCCGATGCGCGGCAATGACGGTGCTCGGCCAGGATGCCCGCCGGGTAACTCACCGGCATGTCGTAACCGGCGAACGGCACCATCTTCGCACCCAGTTCAAGGTGCAACGCGTGCAGCGGTGTCTTCTGCAATTCAGTGGCCGGCACAGCGGCTCCTCGCGAGGTGGTCTTCGAACCCATGCGGCCGAAGCCGCAACGGGAATGCCCCCTCTGTCCGCTTTACCTGAGAGATTGGCG
>DATFUO010000225.1:0-2967 GCA_035260785.1 Burkholderiales bacterium | reverse complement strand
CCGCAAAGCCCCCGGATCTGAAAATGCGCAGCACCTCGTCAACCGCCGCGGGTGCGCACGCCACCAGCAGGCCGCCCGAGGTCTGCGGATCGGTGACGAGATTGCGCTTCCAGTCGTCGAAATCCGCGGAGCATTTCACTTCATGCCCGTAGCCGGCCCAGTTGCGACCCGACGCGCCGGTGGCCACACCCTGTTTTACCCAGGCCATCGCCTCTTCGAGCACAGGCAGATCGTCGAACTGCACTGAGGCACCCAGGCTGGAACCGCGGCAGATCTCGAGCAAATGCCCGGCAAGTCCGAATCCGGTAACGTCGGTCATAGCGTGGACACCGGCCAAATCGGCGAGCTTCAGCCCGGGCGTGTTCAGTTGCGTGGTTGTCGCCAGCATCCGCCGGTAACCGTCTGCCGAGAGCTTTCCCTTCTTCAGCGCGGCGGAAAGAATGCCCACCCCCAAAGGCTTGCCGAGGATCAGGACATCGCCCCCTTTCGCCGTGCTATTGCGCTTGACCTTGTCCGGATGGACGATGCCAAGCGCAACCAGGCCGTAGATCGGTTCGAGCGTGTCGATGGAATGGCCGCCCGCAATCGGTATGCCCGCGAGCGCGCAGACCGATTCGCCGCCCGCCAGGATGCGTTGAATGACTTCGACCGGAAGTTTCTCGAGGGGCATGCCGACCAGCGCCAACGCGAAAATCGGCTGGGCGCCCATGGCGTACACGTCGGAAATGGCATTGGTCGCGGCAATGCGCCCAAAGTCGAATGGATCGTCGACGATCGGGGTAAAGAAATCGGTGGTGGCAACGATGGCCTGGTTGTCGTTCAGCCGGAACACCGCCGCGTCGTCGCTGGTTTCGATGCCGACCAGCAGATCCTCCGGCAGGGTACGCAGCGGCGTTCGGGCAAGAATTTCGGAAAGCACGGCCGGCGCGATCTTGCAGCCGCAGCCGCCGCCGTGGCTGAATTCGGTGAGACGGATAGGTCGTTTTTCCGGTGCGTTCATCTGGGCCATCGAGACAGGGTCGGGTCGCTTAGAATACAGCACTCTTTATTCCGGTACTGCATCGGTGAGGTACGAAAGCAGCGTCAACCTGGCGCAACTGGACGACTTCGATGAAGTCGTCGACGTGCGCTCGCCCGCCGAATACGCCATCGACCATGTGCCCGGCGCGGTGAACTGCCCGGTGCTCAGCAACGAGGAGCGAGTGCGGGTCGGTACAGTCTACAAGCAAATCTCGGCGTTCGAAGCACGCAGGATAGGCGCAGCGCTGGTGGCGAAAAACGTGGCCCGGCACCTCGAGACCCATTTCGCTACTCGCGACCAAGGCTGGAAACCGCTGATTTATTGCTGGCGCGGCGGCCAGCGTTCCGGCTCCATGACGCTCATTCTGCGGGAAATCGGCTGGGATGCCGCTTCGCTGCAAGGCGGCTACCGGAGCTATCGGCGCGCGATGCTCGCTCAGCTCGAAGAACTGCCGATGCGATACGATTTCCGCGTGATCAGCGGTCCCACCGGCAGCGGCAAGAGCCGTCTTCTGCAAACGCTGGCGGCGCGGGGCGCGCAAGTTCTCGATCTGGAAGCGCTGGCCCGGCATCGCGGCTCGGTGCTCGGCGACCTGCCCGGTGATCCGCAGCCGTCGCAGAAAATGTTCGAAAGCCTGGTCTGGAGCGCGCTGCGCCACTACGATCCCGGACGGCCCATCTTCGTCGAAGCGGAAAGCAGAAGAATCGGCGCGCTGCGGGTTCCGGACGGGCTGCTGGGATGCATGCGCATCGCGAGTTGCGTGCGCATCGAGGTGCCAGTAGAGGAACGGGTGCGTTTTCTCATCGCCGAGTACCGGCATTTTCTCGCCGATCCGGAATGGCTGAAGACGCAGTTGTTCCGGTTGGAGGCGTTGCATTCGAAGGCCGCCGTCGCCCGCTGGATCGCACAGATCGACGCACGGGAATGGCAAGATCTGGTCGGCGACCTGCTGGCGACCCACTACGATCCGGCTTATACGCGTTCGATGAGGAACAATTATCCGGGTCTGGCGGATGCAGCGCGGCTGAAGGCTGCGCGCCTGGACGATGCAGGATTCGAGGAGAGTGCCTCTACATTGCTCGATTCGGTGTTGCTGGATGCGCGTGTGTAAAGCTATGGGTGGCGCCGTTCCGCCTCAGATGTAGAAAACAAGAGTTGATCTGATAGACGCCGTCAGTCGAATGACCACTCGTACGTTCTGTAGAAGTTGAGACGCAACCGCGGCAGACAATGTCGGAGCGTACACGGATTGACAGGCAGCCTTTCGTAGTTGTGACCGGCAACTGTCAGCCCCTTGCTGCCCGCCGCGCTCTAGAGAAGCGGACCTTCGGGGCCCCGAGAGGGATCGCCCCACCTGCACAGGCCTGCGACAGTTTGTCGCAGCTCGCCTCCAAGCAGTCCGTGATATTGTCCGCGCGTGAAAATCGCGGTTAATACATGTCGTTTGTGCGGCGCTGTGGTGGCAGCCCTTGCAGGCCTGCTACCCCTGTCCGCAGCACAAGCGCACTGTTTTGTCGGAATTCGGTTTCTACCTGCGACGCTTAACATCGACGATCCGTGTGTCGCCGACGAATTGTCGCTTCCCACGGTGTCTCGATCGAAGACCGGCGACGTCCCTTCGGCGACTGAGCTCCACATCTCCGGAGACATCTCCAAGCGTCTCACCGAGAATCTCGGGATCACGATCGGAACCGACTGGACGCGTCTCGACACACCGGGTAGCCCGCGCACGCGCGGCTTTGAGAATCTGGGGACGACCGTTCAGTACCAGCTCGTAAAGGATGCCACGCACGAACTCGCCATGTCGGCAGGAATTAGCGTCGATTGGGGCGGGACCGGTGCCAAGGCACTGGACACCGATTCGTTCAGCACGATCGCGCCGTCTCTGCAGTTCGGCAAGGGGATGGGGGACCTTCCCGACACAATGGGATGGGCCCGGCCCCTGG
>DATFUO010000224.1:0-34645 GCA_035260785.1 Burkholderiales bacterium | reverse complement strand
CTTCTTCACAGGACAGGCGTCCTTCTCTCCCCTTTGACAGGTTAAAAAGAACCGGGCGATAACCCTCTACCCGTTCCCATGCAGCGCCTCAAAAAACTCGAAGCACCCACACGCATCGGCTGTTTATATTTTTAAAGAGCGGTTGGTTGCGGGGGCAGGATTTGAACCTACGACCTTCGGGTTATGAGCCCGACGAGCTGCCAGACTGCTCCACCCCGCGACCGATCGAAATTGGCAGTGCCAAATTTCGAGAGGCCGGATTATAGCAACCCGTGAAATCCCCAGTCAATCTATACCGGGGCGTAAACACAGCGTGGCCTTCAATCTTCGTCGATCCAGTCCAAGATCGGCTGCCATTGTTCGAGGTCTTTCGCGCTCAGATATTCAGGCAAATCAAACAAGCTCAAGCCATTGAACGCTGCATTGACGTAAACCTGTGTATCGCGAAGATAGGTCAGAACGGGCAAATTGAACTGCGCAAGGAACGCTTCAAGCGTCGCGGCGGCGCGCGTTCTCGGGTTCACACGCATGCCCACAATCGCGATAAAAGTTTTGTGCTTGCGCACCGCCTTCTCTTCCAGGAGCGTCTGCAAGAATGCGCTGGTCGCGGCCATATCGAAAACCGAGGGCTGCACGGGGATGATGATTTTGTGTGCTATTTTTAGTGCATGCGCGAGATTCTTGCCGTGAAGACCGGCCGCAGAATCCAGAACAAGCCAACTGGGGCCGCGCGGTATTGCGGATTCATCGTCGTCTTTGGCATCGAGCCTCTGAACGCGTGGACGATCCGCGGCCCTGATCGCCAGCCAGTTCAGCGAGGATTGCTGGCGATCCAGGTCCCAAAGGAATACTTTCTGGTTTCTAACCGCAAGCGACCCAGCCAGATTGGTCGCGAGGGTCGTCTTACCGGACCCGCCTTTGGGATTCGCGATGAGGATGGCCTTCATATTTATTCTTCTCCGAGAAGTCAGCCATGCGCTCCGGCGTTGGCAACGGCCACCGGAAGCCGTCAAAACTTTACGCCGTATCGAGCCGTCGTTCGTCTTCGGCAGCCGGAGCGGTGGCCGGCTCCTCGACGGTTACGGTCTGCATCTGCGTCCCGGCATGTTCCAAGCGCACGATCCGGTCCGTATCCGCTTCCGATTCGACCAGGCTGCCCAGGTCTTCGAGCGCCGGCAATTCATCCAGAGACCGCAGATTCAAGTCATCAAGAAACGTGCGCGTAGTCGAATAAAGCGCGGGGCGACCCGGCACCTCGCGATGCCCAACCTCGTCGATCCAACCCCGCGCTTCCAGTGCTTTTAGTATTCCACTGGACACCACGACACCGCGTATTTCCTCGATATCGCCCCGCGTTACCGGCTGACGGTAAGCGATTATCGCAAGCGTCTCCAGAACCGCCCTGGAATATTTCGGGGGTCGCTGCGGGTTCAGGCGATCAAGGAATTTCTGATATCCGGGACGAACCTGAAAACGCCATCCACTGGCGACATTGGCAAGTTCCACGCCCCTGTTGGCCCAATCGGCGCGCAAGTCCTCCAAAACCCGGCGCAACACGTCGGTGCCGATTTCTTCATCGAAAAGTCTCCTGAGCTCCGCAATAGGCAAGGGTTCCGCACTGCTCAGCAGCGCAGTTTCCAGGACGAGTTTGACATGAAGGGGGTCAGACAGCGGCAAGTCCATGATTTAACTTTACGTAAATGGGCGAAAACGCGCCTTGTTGGGTGACCTGTATAAGCATCTCGCGGGCAAGCTCGAGTATCGCAAGGAAGGTGACGACCAGCACCGCCACGCCGGCCTCGGCGTCGAACAGGTCTTCGAAACGGACAAATCGCAAATTCTGCAAATTGCGCAGAATTCTGCTCATGTGTTCGCGTACCGACAATTGCTCCCGCGTAATCCGGTGATGCCTCGTAATGCGCGCGCGCGCCACCAGGCCGAGCCAGGCATTGCGCAAATCATCCGGATGAATCTCAGGCAGGCACTGTTCAGCTTCCCTATCCAGCCAAATCTGGACCAACGAGAAATCTCGCCCCGCCTGCGGTATCTCACTAATCTCCTGCGCGGCCATCTTCATGCGCTCGTACTCGAGTAACCGGCGCACCAGCTCGGCCCGCGGATCGTCTTCATCGGAGCCGGCCTGAACCGGCAGCGGCAAGAGCATGCGCGACTTGATCTCGATCAGGAGCGCCGCCATCAGCAGATATTCGGACGCGAGTTCAAGCTGATTGGCTCGCATAGCTTCAACATAGTCCATATATTGCCGGGTAAGACTCGCCATCGGAATGTCCAGAACATCAAGGTTGTGCTTGCGGATCAGATACAGCAGCAGGTCCAACGGGCCTTCGAACGTATCCAGGAAAATACGCAGGGCGTCCGGCGGGATATACAAATCTCCCGGCAATTCGCGTAACGGCTCTCCGCGAACGAGCGCGAGCGGCGGGACAGAAATTTCGACGGTCATTTTCCTAAATTAAACTGGGCCTGGTCAGCTATTGCGGGGCGGCAGAGCGCGTGCGGACCGCGAACACCGCAGGCTACTTTGATCGAGCGTCGAATTATCGGTTAAAACCGGGACGCTAGCCAGCGGGCAGGACCTTCCCGGCTGGCCGGCATGAGGACTATTCTTTTTTGAAACTGAGCCTGCCGCCGCTCATCGATACGCGGATGACGTCCTTCGGCCCGAAACGCCCCTCCAGGATCTCTTTCGCCAGCGGGTTCTCTATTGCGGACTGGATTGCCCGCTTCAGTGGCCGCGCACCAAATACCGGATCGAAACCGACCGACGCAAGCTCGGCCAGCACTGCATCGTCCACCTCGAGATTCATCTCCATTGCGGCCAGACGTTTTTCGAGATAGCCGAGCTGAATCTTTGCGATTGACTTTATATGCCTTTCATCGAGCGCGTGGAACACCACGACCTCGTCGATCCGATTGATGAATTCCGGACGGAAGTAGGTCTTGACCTCGCCCATGACTGCAAGTTTGATCACCTGATAGTCATCCCCCGACATCTGCTGGATCATCTGGCTGCCAAGGTTCGATGTCATTACGATCACCGTGTTCTTGAAGTCCACCGTCCGCCCTTGTCCATCTGTCATGCGGCCATCGTCCAGCACCTGGAGCAATACGTTGAACACGTCAGGATGCGCCTTTTCGACTTCGTCGAGCAGGATGACCGAATAGGGCTTGCGGCGAACCGCCTCCGTCAGATACCCGCCCTCCTCATAACCAACATAGCCCGGTGGCGCCCCGATCAGGCGCGCGACCGAATGTTTCTCCATGAACTCGGACATGTCGATACGGATCAAATGGTCCTCCGAATCGAACAGGAAGGAAGCCAGGGCCTTGCAAAGCTCGGTCTTGCCCACCCCGGTCGGCCCCAGAAAAAGAAAGGAGCCATAAGGCCGGTTCGGGTCGGAAAGTCCGGCACGCGAGCGACGGATAGCATCCGATACCATCCGCACAGCCTCGTCCTGGCCGATCACGCGTTCGTGCAAACGCTTTTCCATATTGATCAGTTTTTCGCGCTCGCCCTGCAACATCTTCGAAACCGGAATGCCGGTTGCGCGCGATACCACTTCTGCAATTTCCTCCGCACCGACCTCCGTGCGCAGCAATTTGAACTGCGGTTTATCCGCCGAGATTTCCGCCTTCTTGAGCTGCGATTCGAGCTGCGGAATCTTGCCGTACTGAAGCTCGGAAACCTTCTGCCAGTCGCCTTTGCGCCTGGCGGCATCCATTTCCAGTTTCAGCTTCTCAAGCCCTTCCTTGATGTGCTGCGAACCCTGCACCTGACCTTTCTCCGCTTTCCAGATTTCTTCGAGATCGACATATTCGCGCTCGAGCTTCTTGATCTCTTCCTCGATCAATGCAAGGCGTTTGCGCGAGGCCTCATCCTTTTCTTTCTTCACCGCCTCCCGCTCGATCTTCAACTGGATGATGCGACGGTCGAGCTTATCCATCTGTTCCGGCTTGGAATCGATTTCCATCTTGATGCGGGCGGCCGCTTCGTCGATCAGATCGATGGCCTTGTCGGGCAGAAATCGGTCGGTGATGTATCGATGTGACAGTTCGGCTGCGGCAACGATCGCCGGATCGGTGATTTCCACGCCGTGATGCACTTCGTACTTCTCTTTCAAGCCGCGCAGTATCGCAATGGTGTTTTCGACAGAGGGTTCGTCGACCAGCACTTTCTGAAAGCGGCGTTCCAGCGCGGCGTCCTTCTCGATGTACTTGCGGTACTCGTCGAGCGTGGTGGCGCCGACGCAGTGCAGTTCACCACGGGCCAGCGCCGGTTTGAGCATGTTGCCCGCATCCATCGCGCCCTCGGCCTTGCCTGCGCCGACCATCGTATGCAGTTCGTCGATGAATACGATGGTGCGACCCTCCTCCTGGGAGAGCTCCTTGAGAACGGATTTCAACCGCTCCTCGAATTCTCCGCGGTATTTGGCGCCCGCCAGCAGCGCTGCCATGTCGAGACTGAGAACGCGCTTGCCTTTGAGCGTTTCCGGCACTTCTTCGTTGATGATGCGCTGTGCAAGGCCTTCGACGATCGCGGTTTTTCCCACTCCGGGTTCGCCGATGAGGACGGGATTGTTCTTCGTCCGGCGCTGCAGGATCTGGATCACCCGCCGAATCTCGTCGTCACGACCAATCACGGGATCGAGTTTGCCGATGCGCGCGCGCTCGGTCAGGTCGAGGGTATATTTCTCGAGTGCTTCGCGCTGTCCCTCGGCCTCCTGGCTTTGCACACCCTGCCCGCCCCGCACCGCCTCGATGGCCTGCTCCAGCGCTTTCTTATTGATACCCTGGCTCCTGAGCAGCTTGCCGACCTCGCCTTTATCTTCCGCAAGAGCGAGAAGGAAAAGTTCAGACGCGATGAACTGGTCGCCACGTTTCTGGGCTTCCTTGTCAGTCACATTCAGAAGGTTGCCCAGCTCGCGGGATACGCTCACTTCGCCTCCTTGACCCTCCACTTTGGTCAGGCGGTTGATTGAAGCACGCAAAGCCTCCTTCAAAGGCGCAACGTTGGCGCCGGCTCGCGCAAGCAGCGAGGACGTTCCGGCATCGTCCTGTTCCAGTAATGCCAGCAGCAGATGTTGCGGCTCGATATAGGGGTTGTCCTGACCTACCGCCGCGCTCTGGGCTTCGGCGAAGGCCTGCTGAAACCGGGTGGTGAATTTATCGAAACGCATTGCTGGTCCTTGATATGTATGGGTCGATCTAAGTTACTACCGCCTAGATTGGGTGGCTTCCGGAGGATTTCAACAAGCGGTGGCCGACGCCCGCGGGCCGTTACAACCGCGTTGCCGCGCAGTCCGAAAACTGGCAAATTTCGCTTTCCTCTTTTTTCGTCCATATCGTGCTCAAATTGAAATTCCGCGTGACGGCACTGCTGGCCAGTTTGCCGATGGTCGCCCGGCCCGAGCAGATTGCCGAAGCTCGCGCTCAGACAGATACGCGGCACAGTAACCATCAGACAGCCGGCCGGGGCTACCGGTGATCCTGCTACTCTTCGATTCGGACTTATCCAAATTGCCCCCGCCTTTTGGCGGACGGCCAGGCAAGGCCCGGCATGAGCTTATCGGGATCATGAAGAATCGCAATCTGCCCACGCGCGGCATGGATCGGCGAAAAGTCGCTGGCACATGTTGGCTGCGGCAACACTGATGGATAACAAAGTGCCGACGCGCGCGTTGGTTTTCGATGCGTATGGAACCTTGTTCGACGTTCATTCGATCAGCGTCGCTTGCGAGTCGTTGTTTCCGGGGAGAGGCGCGGAACTGTCCAGCCTCTGGCGCGCCAAGCAATTGGAATACACGTGGCTGCGCAGCCTGATGGGACGCTACACGGACTTCGAATCGATAACCAGGAACGCGCTCGATTACGCCTGCGGCGCGCTCGGCCTCGAACTTACGGAATCCGACGGCACAGATCTGATGCAAAGGTATCGGCAGCTGAGCACATTTTCCGGGGTGAGGGATACGCTGGCCGCATTGCGCGGCCGCAAACTGGCCATACTCTCCAATGGCTCGCCGGCAATGTTGAACGCATTGGTGGAGCATGCCGGATTGTCTGAATTTTTCGCTGCTGTCATCAGTGTGGACGAGCTCAGAATGTTCAAGCCGCATCCGAGCGTATATGGCCTCGCAACTAAACATCTTGGCGTGAATGTCGACGAGATTGGATTCGTGTCGTCCAATTTCTGGGACGTCAGCGGCGCCGCATCGTTTGGATTTCGCACGTTCTGGATCAACCGTAACGATCGTCGCCGCGATGAATTGGGATTCGAACCGGCCGCAATGGTGCAACGACTGGACCAATTACTCCCATTGCTGAATGAACCGGTCGATCCGACTATCAACGGACGTTAAGCCGGGGTTGCAATGGCCCGCGTGCCGTCCTGCCGATTCTTCGGATAAGGATAGAGCATGTTGAACGCGACACTTTGATTGGCGGACTCGACAATACGCACATGCTCGCGCCGCAGCTCCCGCGCGTGACGGCAGCCGCAGGAGTGCGCGATCATGTCGATTTCCTTGTTCATGTTGGAAACGTAGTTCGCAACACGCTGAAACTTCTCCTGCACGACCAGGCCGCGCTGCAAGCGTTTGTTGTGTGTGGTTACACCGGTCGGACACGTATTTGTGTGACAGCGCAGCGCCTGGATGCAACCCAGGGCAAACATGAAGCCTCGTGCGGTATTGACGAAATCAGCGCCCGCACATAGCGCCCATGCGGCTTTCGCGGATGTCACCAGCTTGCCCGCCGCCACGACCCGGATGCGCGGTTTGAGCCCGGATTCCATCAGCGCATCCACGACCCGCGGCAAACCTTCCGCGATCGGCAGACTCATATGATCGGCAAGCGCCTGCGGCGTGGCGCCGCTGCCGCCCTCACCGCCGTCGATGACCAGAAAATCCGGTGCCGTATCGAGGCCGCGACGCAGTACGGCGTTGCATAGATCGTTGATGAACTCCCAGCCCCCGATCGCGGTTTTCACGCCGACCGGCCGACCGGTCAATTCGCGGATCAGCATAATCCGGTCGAGCAGATCGTCGACATTGGCGATATCCCGATGGCGGTTCGGGCTGATCGAGTCCTGGCCGACCGGGATGCCACGAATTCCGGCAATTTCCGAGGTCACTTTCGATCCCGGCAATACGCCACCTTTGCCGGGTTTTGCGCCTTGCGACAGTTTGATTTCGAACGCCTTGACGACTTTCCCGAGCTCTTTTGCGCGCGTCGGCGAGAATGTTCCGTCGTGATCCCGAATGCCGTAGTTGGCCGTACCGACCTGCATGATTACGTCGGCGTTGCCCTCCAGATGATACGGAGACAACCCACCCTCACCGGTATCGAGCCAGCAACCGGCAACCTCCGCCCCGCGCGATAGCGCCTGCACTGCGGGCTGGGAGATGGCGCCAAAGCTCATGCCGCTGATATTGATGATCGAACGCGCCTCGAACGGAAAACGGCAATAGCCTTCCCCGATCATCAAGGGCGGCGTGGGTAGCCGGTCTTCTTCCAGCACCGGGAACGGGGCGTTGACAAAAATAATCGAGCCGGGCTCGCGCAGATCGAAGGTCGAGCCAAACCCGATGATGCCGCCTTCGTCTTTGGCCAACCGGTAAACCCATCCTCTGGTGGCGCGATTGAAGGGCATCTCATCGCGGTCGCCGGCAAAGAAATACTGGCGAAAATACTCGCCCTGTTTTTCGAAGAAATAGCGCAGGCGGCCGATCAGGGGATAGTTGCGCAACACGGTGTGCTTCTTCTGCGTGATGTCCTGGACAAACCAGAACACCAGCAGGCCGATGAACGCAACACCAAGGATAGTGCCGATCCCGTATGACAGAACACCCATGAATCCCGACATCGACGCCTCCCTGCCGTGCCAGAGTAAAATGCCGCCTCCATCATAGGGGAAAGATTTGGACTTGGCATCCGCAATCCAGGAAGACGTCGAGCGAGCCCTGGCCGAGGACATTGGCACCGGTGATGTTACGGCCCGGCTGGTACCTGCATCCGAAAGGGCACATGCGCGCGTAGTCACGCGCGAAGCCGCGGTACTGAGCGGCACGGACTGGTTCGAGGAATGTTTCCACCAGATCGATGGTGAAGTCGAAATTCGCTGGAACGCGCGCGACGGTGACCGGATGTTACTCGGCCAGACTATTTGCGAAATCGAGGGTCGCGCGCGCAGCCTGTTGACCGCCGAGCGCAGCAGCCTCAATTTTCTGCAAACCTTGTCCGCCGTGGCGACCCGGACCCGCACGTTCGTCGATGCCGTAGCCGGCACCAAAGCCGCAATCCTCGATACCCGGAAAACGCTTCCCGGATTGAGATACGCGCTCAAATACGCAGTGCGCTGCGGAGGGGGAAACAATCACCGCATGGGCCTCTACGACGGGGTGTTGATCAAGGAAAATCATATTGCCTCGGCGGGCGGTATCGGGCCGGCACTGGCGCAGGCACGCAAAGTTGCGCCGGACCTTCCGATAGAAATTGAAGTCGAGAACATTGAGCAGTTGAGGCAAGCCATTGCGGCCGGCGCGAAACTGATCCTGCTCGATAACTTCGACCTGGCCGGTTTGCGCGGAGCGGTCAAAGTGACGGCGGGTCGCGCCAGTCTCGAGGCTTCTGGAGGGATCAATCTCGAAACCGTTCAGGCCGTCGCGCAAACCGGCGTCGACCGCATCTCGATCGGATCGCTGACAAAAGACATTCGGGCAGTCGACCTGTCGATGCGTTTCGCCGGAACCTAGTCTGGCTTACTCGCAACGCGATCGATCAGCGCCCTCAATCCGCAGCGTCAGGGACCTTCGTCGAATTCCACCCTTCACGCTACGCTAAGTCGGCAGGTTTTCGCTGATAACCGCCTTGATTGCCACGCGCGTTGCGTCGACCAGGAACGGCTTTGTGCTTTGCGCGATTGCCGTGTCGGGATCTTTCAGTCCATGGCCCGTCAACGTGCACACGATTGTCGTCCCCTCGCCGATTACGCTGCGTTCGAGATCCTTGACCAGACCGGCGATTGAAGCGGCGGAGGCCGGTTCGCAAAAGATCCCCTCTGTTTCGGCCAGCAGCTTCTGCGCGCGCAGGATTTCGTCATCGGTGCATTCGTTGAACCAGCCGCCCGATTCGTTCTTTGCCGCCCAGGCCAGTTTCCACGAGACTGGATGGCCGATGCGAATGGCGGTGGCAACCGTTTCCGGTCTATCGACCATTATGCCGCGCAGAAAGGGCGCCGCGCCTGCCGCCTGGTATCCGAGCATGATCGGTCTCCTGGTCGCCAAAGGCTTGCTCAGATACTTGCAATTTCCGCCGCAGTGCGAACAGCTTTCGGTGTTTTTTCCGACCGCTTCGCTATAACCCATCCAGTGCGCCGATATGTTGCCGGCGTTGCCGACCGGCAGGACGTGGTAATCGGGTGCATCACCCAGTGCCTCGATCACCTCGAAGGCAATGGTTTTCTGGCCCTGCAAGCGGAACGGATTGATCGAATTGACGATGTTCACCGGAATCTCACGGGCCACCTCCTGCACCAGCCGCATGCCGTCATCGAAATTGCCGCGTATCTGGATCACGACCGAACCGTGCATCATCGCCTGCGACAGTTTCCCGAGCGCGATCTGCCCCTCCGGGATAAGCACAAAACAGGCGATCCCTGCGCGGGCCGCGTAGGCTGCGGCGGAAGCCGAAGTATTTCCGGTGGAAGCGCAAATGATGGCGCGAGCGCCCGCCTCGACGGCCTTGCTGACCGCCATCGTCATGCCGCGATCCTTGAACGAACCGGTCGGATTCAGCCCTTCGAACTTGGCCAGAATACGCACATTCTTCCTGATTCTTTTCGGCAGATTGACGAGTTCGATCAGCGGCGTATCGCCTTCGTTGAGGCTGATTACGGGCGTGTTCTTGCTGACCGGAAGGCGGTCGCGGTAACGATTGATGAGGCCGGTATAGTGGTCTGTCATGGTCATGTCGAATTATTTGAGTCGCGAGGACACCGAGAGCGCCAGGGAATACTTGTATAGACTTTTTCGAGCCATCGGATCTCTTTAGTCTCGTTCTTGCTTCGGTCGTCCCCGGCACATTTGGCGGCTTATTGGCCACTAATTCCGGCCGAGTTCTTCGAGGCGTATACGCGTGACCTTGCCGGATATTACCGGCAGGGATTCGATGCGCTTGATCGCCTCGTTGATGTTTTTTTCTACCGTCAGATGCGTCAGCATGATGATGTCCACCTGCTCCTCGCCTTCGCTGGGCTCTTTCTGCACCATCGCGTCGATTGAAATCGATTGATCCGCAAGAATGCGTGTAATGTCTGCAAGGACCCCGGGGCGATCGAGTACACGCAGGCGCAGGTAGTAGGACGTTTCCACTTCCTCCATCGCCAGGATCGGCAAGTCCGACATCCGATCGGGCTGAAATGCGAGGTGCGGCACTCGCTGCTCGGGATCCGCGGTGTGCATCCTGGTAACGTCCACAAGGTCCGCGACCACTGCTGACGCAGTAGGCTCGGCTCCCGCGCCGGCGCCATAGTAAAGCGTGGGACCGACCGCGTCGCCTTTGACCAGGATTGCATTCATGACGCCTTCCACGTTGGCGATCAACCTCTTCCAGGGAATCAGCGTCGGATGCACGCGCAGTTCGATCCCGCCGGCCGTGCGCCGCGTAATGCCCAGCAGCTTGATGCGATAACCAAGTTCTTCCGCGTAACGAATATCCTCCTTTGTCAGCTTGGAAATGCCTTCGGTATAGACCTTGTCGAACTGCATCGGAATGCCGAAGGCAATCGCAGCCATGATGGTGAGTTTGTGGGCGGAATCCACACCTTCAATGTCGAAGGTCGGGTCGGTTTCCGCATACCCAAGCTTTTGGGCTTGTGCGAGGACATCGCCGAAGCTCGATCCCTTCTCCCTCATCTCGGAAAGAATGAAATTGGATGTGCCGTTGATGATGCCCGCGATCCATTCGATCCGGTTGCCGGTCAATCCCTCGCGCAATGCCTTGATGATCGGCACGCCGCCGGCGACGGCAGCCTCGAAAGCAACCATCACGCCCTTCTTCTGCGCCGCCAGAAAAATTTCGTTGCCGTGATGCGCCAGCAAGGCCTTGTTGGCGGTGACTACGTGCTTGCCGTTCGCAATCGCCGCCAGGATCAGATCTTTCGCAATCCTGGTGCCGCCGATCAGTTCCACCACGATATCAATATCGGGTCTGCCCACCAGGGCAAAGGCGTCGTCGGTCACCTCGGCGCTGCTACCCACCAGTTTCTGCGCCTTCAGGACATCCTTGTCGGCAACCACCTTGATGAGGATGCCGCGGCCGGCCCGCCGGCTGATTTCCTCCTGATTGCGGCGCAGGACGGAAAAGGTGCCACCACCGACGGTACCGATGCCGAGCAGGCCCACATGAATGGGTTTCATCGATATTCTTTTCTGAACGAAAACGCCGTGATAAAAAAGCCTTCCCTGAAATAAAAACGGTGCGCTCGGGTGCGATGCGTGCCCGACTCGAGATCGATACCCGGGCAACCACGATCGCGGGCGACCTTTTCAAGATGAGCGATCAGCGTTCGACCGGCCCCGGTGGAACGCTCCGATTCGTCCGTCACCAGATCATCTATGTAGAAACGGCGGCCGACGTGGGTATTTTCGAACTCGCGAAAAACCGCGACGCCGACGACACGATCGGCACGCACGGCTACACACATTTCGCCGCCACCGTCGAATACTTGCTGCATCTTTTCCGCGTAGGCGGCCGGCAATTGCGGTCGCAGCTGCCGGTGCACACGTTCGGCCGCGGATAACCATTTCGGCTCAGCCACCGTCCGTCCCACGCCCGTGACTTGCACGATACGCAGCGTCTCTTCCGACATGTTCGACCTTCGCATAAAAATATCGGGCGCTGCGCGCCCGATCGGGAAATTGATGAACGTTGATCAGCCCGCAGCCCGCAGCGGCGCGGCATTACCCAGCAGCCCGTCCTTGCGGAACATTTCCTTGATGCCGCGTATCGCCTGACGCGTGCGCGCCTCGTTCTCGATCAGGGCAAATCTCACGTAGGCATCCCCATACTCGCCGAATCCGATTCCCGGCGAAACGGCGACCTTCGCATCCAGCAATATCTTTTTGGCAAACTCGAGCGAACCCATTTTCTTGTAGGGATCGGGGATCTCCGCCCAGATATACATCGAGGCTTTCGGAATCTGCACCGTCCAGCCGGATTCGTGCAGGCCGCGGACAAGCACGTCGCGCCGCTTCTGATATTTTTCACGGATTTCGCGTACACAGTCCTGTGGCCCTTCAAGCGCGGCGATCGACGCCACCTGGATCGGGGTAAACGTACCGTAGTCGTGATAGCTCTTGATCCGCGCCAATGCGCAGACCAGCTCCTTGTTGCCGACCATGAAGCCGATCCGCCAGCCCGCCATGTTGTAACTCTTGCTCACGGTAAAAAATTCCACGGCCACGTCGCGCGCGCCGGGCACTTGCATGATCGATGGCGCTTTCCAGCCGTCGAAACAGATATCCGCATAAGCCAGATCATGCACCACCAGGATTCCATGTTCCTTGGCCAGCGCCACCACACGCTCGAAAAAATCGAGTTCCACGCACTGGGCAGTCGGATTGCTGGGAAAGCCGAGAATCATCATCTTCGGCTTCGGAATCGATTCGCGAATCGCGCGTTGCAGTTCCTGGATAAAATCAACACCCGGAGTCATGCGCACGGAGCGGATGTCCGCACCGGCAATGACAGCGCCGTAGATATGAATCGGATAACTGGGATTCGGGACCAGAACGGTATCGCCGTGATCGAGGGTGGCGAGCATCAGATGCGCGAGCCCCTCCTTTGAACCGATGGTTACTATCGCCTCGCTGTCGGGATCGAGGGCCACACCGAAACGTGTTTGATACCAGTTACAGATCGCCCGGCGCAGGCGGGGAATTCCCTTGGACATCGAATATCCGTGGGTGTCGGTGCGCTGTGCGGCCTCGACCAGTTTGTCGACGATGTGCTTGGGCGTTACCCCGTCCGGGTTGCCCATGCTCATGTCGATGATGTCTTCGCCGCGCCGGCGGGCCGCAGCCTTGAGTTCCCCGGTGATATTGAAGACGTAAGGAGGAAGGCGCTTGATGCGTGAAAACTCTTGCATGGCTGTGGGATCGGGTTTCAAGCCGGCTCGTAACCGACTGTTGAGGCAACGTAAAAGATATAATCGTACCGGATCGGCCACATTGCGGCAAAGAACCTTTCCAGCGTGAAACTCCATCTCGCCAGTATTGACCAGAAGAACGCCTTCACCGGTTACGGGCAAGGTTATGTGATGGTAAACGCACGACGCTACGAGCGCAGCCTCGTGGTCCTGCCTGGCCAACTGATCGAAAACTGGGGGGTAGCTGATGTCGATGCCCTGGCCGGAGACCATATCTCTTTCCTCGCCGGACTAAACTTGGAGATCCTGCTGCTTGGCACCGGCGGCGAATTGCGATTCCCGTCGCCGCGCCTGCTACAGCCGCTGGCACTTGCTGGAATTGGTGTGGAAGTCATGGATACCCGTGCCGCCTGCCGCACCTACAACGTCCTGCTGGCGGAGGGAAGGAACGTCGCCGCAGCACTGATCCTGTAGCGTGCTCGGTTCCGGATCCTGATGTCGCAGTTCATCATCGCGGAATGATGCTCAGGACCTAAAGGCCACTGAGCACACGCACGTGCGCCGCGGCACTGCGCGCCAGGGCGTCCAGGGCATAGCCGCCCTCGAGCGTGGATACGATGCGTCCATGACAGTGTTTTGCGGCAAGCGCCACCAATTGCTCCGTCACCCAGCGATAGTCGCCCTCGACCAGGCCCAGCGACGCCATGTCGTCGTCGCGATGGGCATCAAAGCCGGCAGAAATGAATATCAACCGTGGTTTGAAGGCGTCCAGCGCAGGCAGCCACCAGTCCTCCACCGCGGCGCGGAATTCCCTGCCCGCGCTGTACGCCGGCAGGGGAATGTTCACCATTCTCGCCGAACGTCCGTCGACGCCGCTGTAGGGATAGAAAGGGTGCTGGAACGTGGATACCATCAGGACGCGCCCGTCGTCCCGGAAAATGTCTTCGGTGCCGTTGCCGTGATGCACATCGAAGTCCGCGATGGCCACCCGTTCGAGACCATGGGCTGCCAACGCATGGGCTGCGCCGACCGCCACGTTGTTGAAAAAACAGAATCCCATGGCGCGCGCACGCTCCGCGTGATGGCCCGGTGGACGCACACTGCAGAACGCGTTGTCGACCTCGCCGCCCATTACCAGGTCAGTCGCCTTGATGACGGCCCCCGCTGCACGCAACGCCGCACGAAAGGAATGCGGCCCCATGGCGGTGTCGGGATCGAGATGGACCACCCCCTCGTGCGGCGCAATTTTTTCCACCGCATCCAGGTACCGGGCATCGTGGATCCGCTCCAGATGCTCGCGTGTTGCCAGTGGCGCAGTCACATCGACCAGATGATCCATCAATCCGGTCGCGAGAAGATGATCGTGGATCGCATCCAGACGCGCTGGACATTCCGGATGATGGGCGCCCATGTCATGCCGGGAGCACTCGGCATGATGCACGTAGGCAGTGGTCATTACGCTGTGTCGACGCCGTTGGACATTTCGGTTCATCATATTCACCCGACTTCCGGATGTCCACGACGCTGCTGCGAATGATCCTTCGTCCGATCCGGCCTTCGCTCCCACGCCACTCCCCTCCATGGCAGCGCCTTATCCCTCGGAATTGATCCGCTCCTGGGCGCTACCGGACGGCACCCGCCTTCTGATCAGGCCGATCCGCCCTGAAGACCGGCACATCGAACAGGAGTTCGTGCGCGACCTTTCCAGCGAGTCCAAGTACTTCCGATTCATGAGTGCCGTGAACGAACTGAGCGAAGCGATGCTCAACCGCTTCACCCAAATCGACTATGCCCGTGAATTGGCACTGATTGCGGTGGTCGCCGAGGACGCCCACGAGAAGGAGATCGCGGTTGCGCGATATGTCACCAATCCGGACGGCAGAAGCTGCGAGTTTGCCGTCGCCGTTGCCGACGCCTGGCACCATCGCCGGATCGGCAGGACACTGATGATCTGCCTGATGCTGGCGGCGCGCAGCCGCGGCCTGCAGGTCATGGAAGGTTTCGTGCTGTCGAGCAATCACAAGATGCTTGGATTGATGCACGCGTTGGGATTCGCCATTACGTCCGCCGAAGGCGATCCGATGATGAAGAATGTGAGCAGGATCCTCACCGGCCTCACGGTACCCGCCCTGCCCGAAATGGCGATCGCGACAGCCTGAGGTAAACTGTTGACCGGCAGCAACCGTGGGCCCGGATCCCGGGAGCCGGTAGCGCCATTCTCGCCAACCGACCTCCCCAGCCCATACGTATGCCGCACGCGCTATCACCCGTCATTGAACAGATCGGCCGGATCATTCTCGGCAAGGAACATCAGATACGCCTGACGCTCGCCTGCATGATTGCCCGCGGGCATCTGCTCATCGAGGATCTCCCCGGCGTAGGCAAGACAACGCTTGCGCACGCGCTCGCCAGGACACTCGGACTCGACTTTCAGCGCATTCAGTTCACCAGCGATCTGCTGCCGGCGGATATCCTCGGCGTGTCAATATTCGACCGCGACAGTTCGTCGTTCAAGTTTCATCCCGGCCCGGTATTTTCCCAGGTGATTCTGGCCGACGAAGTAAACCGCGCTACCCCGAAAGCGCAGAGCGCTCTGCTCGAGGCGATGGAAGAACACCAGGTGACCACCGAAGGACTGACCCGTCCGCTGCCAGAACCGTTCTTCGTCATCGCCACGCAAAATCCCTCGCACCAGGTCGGCACTTTCCCGTTGCCAGAATCCCAGCTCGACCGCTTCCTGATGCGCATTCACCTGGGCTATCCGGATGCGGCCGCAGAACGCAGTCTGCTCGAAGGACGCGAACGGCGCGACATGATTTCCGATCTGAAGCCGGCGCTCGCCACCGCCGACCTGCTCAATCTGCAGGCGAAGGCCAGGCAGATTTTCACTGCGCCCGCATTGCTCGATTACGTGCAGGCGCTCGTCCGTTACACGAGGCAATCATCCGATTTTGTCAACGGGTTATCGCCGCGCGCCGGCCTCGCGGTACTCAATGCCGCGCGTGCCTGGGCGTTCATGGACGATCGTAGCGAAGTCATTCCCGAGGACGTACAAGCGGTGCTGCCGAGCGTGGCGGGCCATCGGCTGTACCCGGTGACCGGTTATCCTTCCCTTGGCAGCGGCCAGCTCGCCGAGCGTCTGATCGCGGAAGTTCCGATTCCTTAATTGTCAGGAGTACGGCGTGAGCAACGAAGCCGGACGAAATGCATCGATCCTTTTGTCGTCGACAGCCCGTTTGCCGCCTGTCGTGTCGCCATCGCTGCGTGAACGCATAGGCGACTGGATTTTCCCACCGAAGGGGGCGGAAGCCGGCCCGGTGGTGCTTGGTCAGCGCCGTGTTTACATCCTTCCCACCGGTGGTGGATTGATGTTCGCCGTCACCTTGCTGCTCATGCTCATCGGTTCGATCAACTACAACCTCAGCCTGGGCTATGTGCTGGTATTCCTGCTTGCCGGAAATGGCATGGTTTCGATGCTGCACACGTGGCGCAATCTTGCCCGGATCGCATTGCGACCCGGCAAGGCAACGCCCGTTTTCGCTGGAGAACTCGCCGGATTTCGCGTGCAGGTCGAAAATTCCGGCTCGCTGCCGCGGATGAGCCTCGCGGTCCAGCTTTCCGGCCAGCAGCCGGAATATTTCAACGTGGCCGCGAGCGAGGCCAAGGAAGTGGAGGCAAAGCTGCCTGCCGCGGTGCGAGGACTCCTGTATCCCGGCCGCATCCGGATTTTCACCACTTATCCACTCGGTCTGTTTTACGCATGGGCGATAGTCGATCTCGACATGCACTGCCTGATCTACCCAAAACCCGAACCGGGCAATGTACCGTTACCCCCGGCGCAGGCGGCCAGCGGGCAAGGATCGGTCGCCGGGACAGGCGACGAAGACTTCGCCGGCCTGCGCACTTTTCATCCTGGTGATTCGCCGCGTCGCATTGCCTGGAAGGCGTTCGCACGCAGCGAAATCTTCCTGTCCAAGCAATTTGCCGGCAGTGCGGCCGCGGAACTCTGGCTGGATTTCGGCGACCTCCCCAATGCACTCGGATTGGAAGCGAAGCTGTCGCGGCTGGCCCGATGGGTCATTGAATCGGAGTCCGCCGGGCTGCGTTACGGCTTGCGTCTGCCCGGGAGCGAACACGATCCGGATTCGGGCGCGCTGCATCGGGACCGCTGCCTTCAGGCCCTGGCATTGTTCAAATGATGACCGCTGCGCGCGACCTCAGTCTGATCAACCTGACCGCGATCCTGCTCTCGCTGGCGATGGTCATCGCCCCACACGCAGTCCACCTGCCCGAGTGGATCCCGGCGCTGGTGGCCGTCGTACTCCTGGCCCGTTTCTATGCCGGGTGGCAGCATCGAAAGCTGCCGAGCAAATGGCTGCTCATCGCGGTAGCGCTGGTGTGCACCGCGGGCATTGCGCTTTCCTATCGCACCTTGTACGGGCGCGATGTTGGCGTGGCGATGCTGACGGTCATGATGGCCCTGAAAGTCATGGAAATGACCAGGCCACGCGACACGATGGTGGTCGTGCTTCTGGCTTATTTCCTGGTCGTTACGAATTTCTTCTACTCGCAGTCGATTCCCACCGCACTGTACATGCTGCTGGTCGTCTGGGTGATTACAGCGACAATGGTCGGCCTGCAGCATCAGGCGGGCCGGCTACGGCTGGTTTCCGTGTTGCGCCATGCCGCCATGATGATCCTGCAGGGCATTCCGGTCATGCTCGCGCTGTTCCTGTTGTTTCCACGCGTGCAGGGTCCGCTCTGGGGTCTGCCGCAAATCAATTATTCGGCCCGGAGCGGCCTTTCCGAAAGCATGGCGCCCGGGGATTTGAGCTCACTGAGTCTGTCCGATGCGGTTGCGTTCCGGGTATTGTTCGAAACACAACCGGAGAAACCTGCCCAGCTTTACTGGCGCGGCCCCGTGCTCTGGAATTATGACGGCCGGACCTGGCGGGCCGGACTCAACCTGACCGCCCGGGAGCTGAAGGTGGAAGCCCTGGGACCGCCGTTGCGGTACACCGTGACGATGGAATCACATGACAGGTATTGGTTGTTCGCGATCGACCTGCCGCTGGTGGTACCGCGGGACGCTTATATCACTACCGACTATCAACTGCTGTCGCGACGCATCGTGCGCGAGAGGCTGCGCTACGAAATGCAGTCTTCACCGCAGTATCGCATCGGTATCGACGAATCGCCCGGCACGTTGCGTCTCGCCACGCGCCTGCCACCGGATACCTCGCCCCGTGCGCGCGCGCTGGCCGCGCAGTGGCGCGCGCAAGGCGGCAACGATCGCGATATCGTCATGCGCGCGCTGGGCATGTTTCGCGAGCAGCCCTTTCTGTATTCGCTCGAACCGCCAAAGCTCACGGGTGACCCCGTGGACCAGTTCCTTTTCGAGACTCGCAGCGGATTCTGCGAGCACTACGCGTCGGCATTCACATTCCTCATGCGGGCGGCGGGCATCCCGGCGCGTGTAGTGACCGGATACCTTGGAGGCGAAGTCAATCCCGTGGATGGCTATATCGTGGTGCGTCAGTCGGATGCGCATGCCTGGTCGGAGATCTGGTTGCCTCGTGAGGGATGGGTAAGGGTGGATCCGACGGCGGCAGTTTCACCTTTGCGCATAGAGCGCGGATTGGCGGCAGCAGTGCCGGAAATCGATCGTCCGTTGTTGGCGCGCGACAGCTTCGACTGGTTGAGGCAAGCGCGCTACGCATGGGATGCGGTCGCCAACAGCTGGAACCAGTGGGTGCTGGGTTACAACACGGATCGTCAGACGCGGTTTCTGGCGCAGTTGGGCCTCGCCGAGGTCACCTGGCAGAACATGGTGATTATTCTCATCGCCGTCAGCGGTGCCATTATCCTGGCGTTGTCCCTGGCGCTGCTATTCAGAACCGGCGCACGGCGTCCCGATCCCGTTCAACGGGCTTATCTCTCGTACTGCAATGCGATGGCCAAGCGCGGTGCTGCTCGCAGGCCCAGCGAAGGACCGCGCGATTTTGCGGCGCGGATATCAATGCAATTCCCCGAACTCCGGGAAACTGCGCAAAAGATCAGCGCTCTCTACGTCTCCTTGCGCTACGCAGGGAACCGCCGTTCCGGCGAACTGCAGGCTCTGCGCAACGCCATACGTGCGCTGGGTTAAGCAGCGTGCCGTGGCTGCCTCGGTTACAGCAGCGTCTCGCGGGATACGCCGCTACGGCGCAGGATTTTGCGCAGATTTGCGAGCGCTTCGATCTGGATTTGCCGCACCCTCTCCCGGGTCAACTCCAGGCTTTGCGCCAGTTGCTCCAGTGTATGAATTTCGAGGCCGTTGAGGCCGTAACGCCGCTCGATCACGCTGCGTTGGCGCTCGCTGAGCTGGTCCAGCCATTCGTGCACATGATGGTCGATCTCGATATTCTCGAGTCTGATGTCCGGAGGCGGCGTGTTTTCGTCCGCAATGGATTCACCTATCGACAACATTGGATCGATATCCAGCGGCGCATCCAGCGAGGTCATGCGCTCGTTCAAAGCCAGTAACCGCTGCACCCGATCAACCGGCAGGTCGACCAGGTGCGAAACGTCTTCAGCCGTGGGATTGCGTTCGGAGTGCGTTTCCAGGTGCCTCATTGCACGCAGCACCATGTTCAGTTCCTTGATGACGTGCACGGGCAGGCGAATCGTGCGCGACTGGCACATGATGGCCCGCTCGACGCTCTGACGAATCCACCAGGTTGCATAGGTCGAAAAGCGGAACCCGCGCTCGGGATCGAATTTTTCCAGTGCGTGGATCAACCCGAGATTGCCTTCCTCGATTAGGTCCAGAAGCTGCAAGCCACGGCCGTTGTAGTGCTTGGCAATGTTTACAACCAGCCGCAGGTTGTGTTCGATCATCGTTTGCCGAGCGGCGAAATCCCCTGCCCTGGCCTGTCGCGCGTGCCGGACCTCTTCGTCCACGGACAGCAGTTTGTTCTGCCCGATATCGTTGAAGTAGAGTTGGGTAACATCGCTCAGGACATCGGGGTCGAAATAGTCCTCAATGGCCGAATCTTCCGCAGATGCGAGTTCGTCTACCTCCTCGTCGGGCGAGGAGAGGGCATCTTCGCTCATGAAGCCCGCTCGGGCAGGTACTGCAGCGGATCGATGGGTTTGCCAAGGCGACGGATCTCGAAATGCAAGCCGATGCGGTCGCTGTCGGTATCGCCAATTTCCGCAATCTTCTGGCCCTTCGCCACGGTCTGCCCTTCTTTCACGAGGATCTGGCTGTTGTGCGCGTACACGCTGAGATAAGACGCGTTATGCTTGATGATGATAAGTTTTCCATAGCCGCGTAGTCCACTGCCGCTGTATACCACTTTACCGGGGGCGGCCGCCAGAACAGGTTGACCGCTGCGTCCCTCGATACCGACCCCTTTCTGATTCGGGCCTTGCCCGAAGCCATACAACAACCTGCCCTGTGCAGGCCACTCCCAAATCATCTTGCCGTCGCCATTCGGCGCATCCTTCTGCACCGGCGTCGCCACCGGTGCCAGTGTTGGGGGCACCGCCGCTGACTTGACCGTGGGCTGTGACGTTGCGGGCACCGGCGCGGTCGCGCCCGGCGGCTTCGGTGCCGGCATATTCAGTTGCGCCAGCGCTTGCTCCGAATAGGGCAGCTTGCGTGCTCTGGGCTCGGTAAAGACCGGCGCCGCCAAAGGAGCGGCAAGCGGTGTCGGTTGAACGTTTGTCGCTTCGCCAATGCTGTCCGGGGGGAACAGTCGCAGCCGCTGATCGATCTTGATCAGGCCCGGGTCGTCCAGATTGTTCCATACCGCCAACTCGCGATAATCCTGCCCGTAGTCGAGCGCAATGCTGTAGAGCGTGTCGCCCTTCTTTACAACGTGGTACTCCGGTCGCCAGTCGCCTTCGCGATAGGGCTTGGTAGTAGGCTCCTCAGCTGGCACGGCCGGTTTTTCGGCTGCGGGCGCAGAAATCTTCTCCGATTTTTGGATCGGGGCTGGCGGCGCGATCGGCACTGGCGGAATGACCGGAGGAGCATTCGTCGGCCTCGACGCTGCGGGAGTGGAAGAGGTTGCTGCAGGCGCCTTCTTTTCGGCAGTTACGGCGTTGGGGGAACGTTCGATCACCGGTGCGGCGGTCGGGGTCGAACCACAGGCCGCTAACAGCGCGGTCATTCCAATCGCCACAATTTCCCGCCCTATCGGGCGTGATGAAAAAAAAGTCATGCCGATACTCCTGCAATCAACGGCACGAATTTGACTTTATCCAGCACCGACTGCGTGAAACCGTCGGAATTGCGTTCGACCAACACGAGCCTCTGCTCGCGGGTGCCCAGCGGCAACACGAGCCGCCCTCCAATGCCAAGCTGATCGACCAACATTTCAGGTAGATGAGTCGCGGCCGCAGCCATGACAATTGCATCGAACGGGCCGTGCTCCCTGAGACCCGCATGCCCGTCACCGTGTTTCAGCTTGATATTGCGCAGACCAAGCTCGCGCAGCCTCACTCGCGCTTTCGAAAGCAGTCCGGCCAATCTTTCCAGTGAATAGACTTCCTGTGCGACGCGTGACAATACCGCAACCTGGTAGCCGCAGCCTGTTCCGATTTCGAGCACTTTTTGAAGCGTGCGCCCGCCGCGTGCAAGTTCGACCATGCGTGCAACGGTGAACGGATTGGAAATCGTCTGTCCGAATCCGATCGGCAATGCCACATCGTCATAAGCCCGGCTTGCCAGTGCCTCGTCGACAAAGATGTGGCGCGGTATTTCCGCCATCGCCTTCAGTACCATCTCGTCCTTGACTCCCTGGTCGCGCAGGCGCTCGATCATGCGCATGCGTGTGCGCTGCGAGGTCATGCCTATGCCGGCGATCTTGTTATTCATCTTATCGGAAGACGCCTGACCCTGCGTTCTGGCCGTACATCACGTGCGCGCGGGCTCGCCAAGCCAGCTACGCACATAATCGAGGCTGGTGTACTGGGTCAGGTCGATCTGCAAGGGCGTAACCGATACCTTGCCATGCGCGACGGCATGAAAATCCGTGCCCGTCCCTGCATCCTGGGCATTACCCGCCGCTCCGACCCAGAAAACGGTCTCACCGCGCGGATTGATGGATTTGACCACCGCCTCGGCCTTGTGACGCCGGCCAAGCCGGGTAACTTCGATACCCTCCAGCTCATCGTAGGGAACGTCCGGCACATTTACGTTCAGCAGTACCGGATTTGCGATGGGACGATCGCGGAAGCGCCCGAACAACTCACGGGCTACACGGGCGGCAGTCGCATAGTTGCCCGCAGATTTGCTGGCCAGCGAAATGGCCATCGACGGAATTCCCAGCAAAAACCCCTCCGTTGCCGCTGCCACCGTCCCCGAATAAATGGTGTCGTCGCCCATGTTGGCACCGTGATTGATGCCCGATATCACCATGTCCGGCATTTCTTCGAGCAGCCCGGTTACGGCGAGATGTACGCAATCGGTCGGTGTGCCGTTGACATAACGAAATCCATTGTGGGACTGCCTGACCTGCAGGGGACGATCGAGCGTCAGGGAATTGCTGGCGCCGCTGCGGTCGCGTTCGGGCGCGACCACGACGATTTCCGCCAATGCTGACAAAGCTTCCGCAAGTGCAGCGAGGCCGGGCGCGAAATACCCGTCGTCGTTGCTCAGGAGAATACGCATCGGCTGAATCGGCCTGGACGGACTTCGTCCCGAAGATCGAAAGAACTGGAAACGTTCACTTTCCGTCCGTTCATTCTTCTCGAAAGTCAGCCGGCCAGCGGTTATTGACGCGGAAAAATTGGTCGGGGCGAGAGGATTTGAACCTCCGACCACCTGCACCCCATGCAGGTACGCTACCAGGCTGCGCTACGCCCCGAATTTACCGGGGGAGATTATAGCAGGCCAGGTGCCTGACACGTTACTCGCGCAGGAGGTCGAGCAGAGTCTGGATTTCCCGGCGCAAGGACGCGGGATTGTATTTGGCGGAAGCGACAGGCTTCATCTGCGCAGCGGATTCGTCCAGCCGCGCCCGTGCGCCGCTGATGGTGAACCCCTGCTCGTACAAAAGCTCGCGTATGCGACGGATCAGCAGTACTTCGTGGTGCTGATAATAACGGCGGTTGCCGCGCCGCTTCACCGGCTTGAGCTGGGTGAATTCCTGTTCCCAGTAGCGCAGCACATGGGGCTTCACGCCGCAAAGCTCACTTACTTCACCGATGGTGAAATAGCGCTTAGCGGGAATCGGGGGCAAAGGTGCCCTAGGATTGCTGCTGTGGTTGCTGCTGTCCACCGTAGTTCTTCTCGACCATCGCCTTCAGTTTCTGGCTGGCATGAAATGTCACGACCCGGCGCGCCGTGATCGGAATTTCCTCGCCGGTCTTGGGATTGCGGCCAGGCCGCTGCGGCTTGTCGCGCAACTGAAAATTGCCGAAACCGGACAGTTTCACTCCGTCGCCGTTTTCCAGGGCCATGCGTACTTCCTCGAAAAACGATTCCACCATGTCCTTGGCTTCACGCTTGTTCAATCCCACCTTCTCAAACAACAGGTCCGCCAGGTCGGCTTTGGTCAGTGTCATCGGTTCACCTTCATTGTCGGAGCTTGGCACCGTATTCTTGTTCCAGGATCCCGCGCAGACCGCTAAGCGCGGCTTCCACTTCGGCATCGGTTAGAGTTTTTTGAGTATCTTGCAATAACACTCGGAATGCAAGACCCTTTTTGCCATTTTCAATGCCTTTGCCGCGATATAAGTCAAACACCGAAATGGCATCGACTATGGGTGCTTTCGACCGCTTCAGGCTGTCCAGGATCGACTGAACCGGGATTTTCTCGTCAAATATGTAAGACAAGTCACGCCTCACGGGCGGAAACTTCGACACTTCGCGGTATTGCGGCAGGTCCCGGGCCAGCAAAGGTTCGGCATCCATTTCGAATAAAACCAGCGGTGCCGGCAATTCGTATTTACGTTGCAGGCGGGGGTGCAGTTCCCCCAACCAGCCGACCACGTCACCTTTCAGCAGAACGCGAGCGCTACGCCCCGGATGCAGCGCGGGATGCGGCGCTGGCTCGACGCGAACCTGCGCGGGTGCCAACAACACCTCGACATCGTTCTTGAGGTCGAAAAAATCCACGCTTCGGGCGCCTATGCCCCATTGCTCGTCGTCTGCGGTACCGAAAGCGGCCGCCGCGATGCGCACGGGCTGGCTAATACCCACCACGTCCAGATCGCTGTCCAGGACGCTGGTATCTCGCAAAAAGGCACGGCCGACCTCAAAAACCCGCACCCGGTCGAGCTTGCGGTTCAGGTTGTAGCGGACGCTGGCGACCAATCCGCCGATCAGACTCGAGCGCATGACCGCAAGCTGGCTCGCGATCGGATTGAGCAGTCGGACCGGCTGCGCATTCCCGGCGAAATCCTCCTCCCAGCCCTCTTCCACGAAGCTGTAGCTGACGATTTCTTGATAGCCCGATGCAGCCATGCGCTCGCGCAAGTCATGCAACGATCGGCGCTGCTCGGGCAAAGCGAGCATGTTCGCAATGGCCAGCGGGGGATTGGCCGGAATGCGCTCGAACCCATATACGCGAGCCACTTCCTCGATCAGGTCTTCTTCGAATTCGATGTCGAAGCGATAGCTCGGCGGCGTAACGACAAAGAACTCCACGGCGCCGCTGCCCTCGCGACGGGATTTGAAACCGAGTCGCAGGAAGATATCCGCCATCTCGTCCGAGGAGATCTGCACGCCTATGATCTTGCGCGCCCGCGCGACTCTCATTTTCACCGGTTGCCGCTGCGGTAGCGCAGCCACAGTGTCTGCGGTCGGACCGGGCTCACCGCCACAGATCTCCAGTATCAGGGCTGTGGCGCGCTCGATCCCGTCGATATTGTTATCGAAGTCGACGCCTCGCTCGAAGCGGTGGGAGGCATCGCTCGTGAAGTTGTAGCGCCGCGCCCTGCCTGCAATCGCATCCGGAAAAAAGAACGCTGCTTCCAGAAATACGTTTCGGGAATCGAGTTCGGCTTTGGTACTGCCACCGCCCATGATGCCGGCCAGCCCGATCGGTCCGCTCGCATCCGTGATGGCCAGTACGCTTTCATCCAGTTCCACGGTTTGCTCATTCAGCAGCTTCAGCTTCTCGCCTTTGCGGGCGAAACGCACGTCGATGCCGCCCTTGAGTTTGTCCAGGTCGTAAACATGCAAGGGACGACCCAGTTCCAGCATCACGTAGTTGGTGACGTCGACCAGGGCCGAGATCGCGCGCTGTCCGGCACGCTCCAGCCGCTGCCTCATCCACTCGGGCGTCGCTGCCCTGGCGTTCACATTGCGAATGACCCGTCCGCTGAAGCGCCCGCAGCCGTCGGGAGCCGAAATCTTCACGGGGAATGTCGCCATGCTTGCGTGCGCAACGGCTGACATTTTTGGCGGTTGCAGCGGCGAACGCGTCAACGCCGCCACTTCGCGGGCCACGCCCAGCACCGACAGGCAATCCGCGCGATTGGGGGTAAGCTTGATGGTGAAAATGCTGTCATCCAGCGCCAGCACCTTGCGCACGTCTTCGCCGATCACCGCATTCTCGGCGAGCGTCAGCAAACCGCTGTGGTCGTCGGACATTCCCAGTTCGCGGGCGGAACACAGCATGCCGCGACTTTCGACGCCACGCATGGTAGCGGCCTTGATTTCCAGCGGCTGATCCGGCGATGCACCCGGCAAGCGCGCGCCCACGATCGCGCACGGCACTTTCATTCCTTCCACCACATTGGGAGCGCCACAGACGATGCCGAGCAACTGCGCACCGCCGACATTGACTTGGCACACCTTCAACTTGTCGGCGTTGGGATGCTTCTCCACCATTACCACCTGGCCCACCACGACGCCGGTGAAGGGCGGCGCAACATTGTGGCGATCTTCGACTTCCAGGCCGGACATGGTCAGCAGCTGAGCAAGCTCCGTGGTGGAGAGCTTGGGGTCGACCAGAGTGCGCAGCCAGTTTTCCGAGAATTGCATGTCAGTTGAACTGCCTGAGGAAGCGCAGATCGCCGTCGTAGAACAGACGCAGGTCGTCTATGCCATAGCGCAGCATGGTCAGGCGCTCCAGGCCGCTGCCGAACGCAAAGCCGATGTATCGTTCGGGATCGAGTCCAAAGTTGCGCACCACGTTTGGATGCACCTGGCCCGCGCCGGAAATCTCCAGCCATCGCCCCTTATGCGGTCCGCTCGCAAATGCCATGTCGATTTCCGCGGAGGGCTCGGTGAAAGGAAAAAAAGAAGGCCGGAAGCGCACCTGCAGTTCGTCGGTTTCGAAGAATCTGCGCAGGAAATCGGTGTAAACGCCTTTGAGGTCGGCGAAACTGACATTCTCGTCGAGCCAGAGGCCTTCGACCTGATGGAACATGGGCGAATGTGTCGCGTCCGAGTCCACCCGATAGGTCCGGCCTGGTGAGATCACCTTGATCGGCGGCTTGTGGGTTCGGGCGTAGCGCACCTGCATCGGGCTGGTATGCGTGCGCAGCAGCAAGCCGCCTTCGACATAGAACGTGTCGTGCATGGATCGCGCCGGATGATTCTCTGGCTGGTTGAGCGCGGTAAAATTATGCCAATCGGTTTCAATTTCCGGACCATCGGCGACGTCGAATCCCACCGAACGGAAGATCGCTTCGACGCGTTGCCAGCTGCGGATGACGGGATGAATTCCGCCACGGCTGCGTCCGCGTCCGGGCAGCGTGACATCGAGCCCATCCTGCGCCAAGCGGGCTTCCAGGGCTGCCATCTCGATCGTCTCGCGGCGCGCTTGCAATAGTGCTTCGACCTGCTGCTTCGCCCTGTTGATTAGTGCGCCCGCCTGCGGACGCTCCTCGGCGGAAAGCTTGCCGAGTCCCTTCAACATTTCCGTGAGTGCACCGCGCTTGCCGAGAAAACGCGCCCTGGCCTGCTCGAGGGCAGCAAGGTCGGTGATGCTGTCGAAATTCGATTTCGCGTCGGCAATGATGCCGTCGAGGTTTTTCATCTCGTCGCGGCTATGACTGAAGTAAACGCCCGGTTGAATCAGCGCCGGACTGACTCAACCCGGCGCTGAAAGAAAAAAGGAGGCCTTGCAGCCTCCTTTTGACTTCGTTTTCCCGAATCAGGCGCCGAGGCTGGCTTTTGCCTGACTCGCGATCCGTTCGAAAGCGGATTTGTCGAATACGGCTATGTCAGCGAGGACCTTGCGATCGACCTCGATCGCGGCTTTCTTCAGCCCATTGATCAGGGTGCTGTAGGTCATGCCGAATTCCCTGGCGGCAGCGTTGATGCGGACGATCCACAATGCGCGAAAATCGCGCTTCTTGCGGCGGCGGTCGCGATACGAGTACTGACCCGCACGCATGACCGCCTGCTTGGCGATCCTGTAGACGTTGCCGCGACGGCCGCGGAAGCCCTTCGATTTCTCGAGTACCTTTTTGTGCCGCGCACGCGCGGTGACACCACGTTTGACTCTTGGCATGGCGGTCTCCGGTTAGGCGTAAGGCAGCATCGACCGGATATGGCCGTGGTCCGACGGACTCACGGCCGTATTGCCGCGCAAATGGCGTTTGCGCTTGGTCGACTTCTTGGTCAGGATGTGGCGCAGGTTGGCCTGCGTGCGCTTGAAACGGCCGCTGCCGAGCGCCTTGAAACGCTTGGCCGCGCCGCTCTTGGATTTCATCTTGGGCACTGTATTGCTCCTTCATGTTTTAGCTTGACTCCAGGCGTCCCCTCGCGGAGCGCTTTGTTGCCTGGGAATCACTTGTTTTAACGATTCTGACCGAATGTTCCGGGCCGTTGGCCGCCAACCCCTCGTTCGACATCCGTCATTCGTTGTCCAACAACTTCAACTGCCAGCCAACCATTACTTTTTCTTTGGGCTCAGCACCATGACCATCTGCCGGCCTTCCATTTTCGGGAACTGCTCGACCACACCAAATGGTTCGAGGTCGGCTTTCACCCTTTCCAGCAGCTTAAAGCCGAATTCCTGATGGGCCATTTCTCGGCCGCGAAAACGCAGGGTTATCTTGGTCTTGTCGCCTTCGGTCAGAAAGCGGGTCAGGTTGCGCAATTTGATTGCATAGTCACCGTCGTCGGTACCTGGCCGGAATTTCACCTCCTTGACCTGAATCTGCTTCTGCTTGAGCTTGGCCTCGTGACGCTTCTTGGCCTCGCTGTACTTGAACTTTCCGAAGTCCATCAGCCGCGCAACAGGCGGCTGTGCAGTTGGCGCGATTTCCACCAGATCGATTTCCAGTTCTTCCGCCATGGCATTCGCCTGGGCGAGACTGACGACCCCGATTGGCTCACCCTTGATACCGATGAGCCGGACCTCCGGCGCAGTTATTTCGCCGTTGATCCTGACATCCCTGTCCTGAGCTATAAGCAGGCCTCCATCAAATAATTAAGCCGCGCTTCCCGCATGCGGCAACTCGGATTTGAGTCGCTCAATGAATTCGTCGAGCGGCATCTGACCGAGATCGCTACCACTACGGGTACGCACGGCAACGGAGTTTGCCGCCACCTCTTTATCACCAACCACCAGTTGGTAAGGCAGCTTCTGCAAACTATGTTCGCGGATTTTATAGGTAATTTTCTCGTTTCTCAAGTCCGCAAAGGCGCGGAACCCGGCTTCTTCGAGCCGGCCGGCCACCTTGCCGGCAAAATCGGCCTGATGCTCGGAGATGTTAAGGACGACAACTTGCTCCGGTGCGAGCCATAGCGGCAGCGCCCCGGCGTAGTGCTCGATGAGGATGCCGATAAATCGCTCCATCGACCCCAGAATCGCCCGGTGCAGCATAACCGGGAGCCGCCGGCTGTTGTCTTCGGCAATATATTCGGCTCCCAGCCTGCCCGGCAGCGCGAAATCCAGTTGTAAAGTCCCGCATTGCCAGACCCGCCCGATCGAATCTTTCAACGAAAACTCGATTTTCGGACCATAAAACGCGCCTTCGCCCGGATTCAGATCCCATTTCAGGCCTTTTGCGTCGAGAGCGGCCTTCAGAGCCCCTTCCGCCCTGTCCCAGATCTCATCCGCGCCAATGCGTTTGACCGGTCGTGTGGACAGCTTGATCAGAATCCCGGTAAAGCCGAAATCGGCATAGACCTTCTGCAGCAGGTCGATAAAAGCTCGCGCTTCACCCTGCACCTGATCTTCGGTACAGAAGATATGGGCGTCGTCCTGGGTAAATCCGCGTACCCGCATGATGCCGTGCAGGGCCCCCGAGGGCTCATTCCGGTGACAAGCACCGAACTCGGCCAGCCGCAGCGGCAGATCGCGATAGCTTTTCAGGCCCTGGTTGAAAATCTGTACATGGCCCGGGCAATTCATCGGTTTGACCGCGTAGTCGCGTTTTTCCGATTCGGTCGTGAACATCAGTTCGCGGTAGTTTTCCCAATGCCCCGAGCGTTCCCACAATGAACGGTCCATGACTTGCGGCGTACGCACTTCCTGGTAGCCATGACGGGAAAGCGTTCTGCGCATGTACTGCTCGACCTGCTGCCAGATGGCCCATCCCTTCGGATGCCAGAACACCATCCCGGGAGCCTCCTCCTGGAGATGGAACAAGTCGAGCTGCCTGCCGAGCTTGCGATGGTCACGTTTTTCTGCCTCTTCCAGGCGGAATAAATAGGCGTCCAGGTCTTCCTTCTTCGCCCATGCGGTGCCATAGACCCGCTGCAGCATCTCGTTCTTCGAATCACCGCGCCAATAAGCCCCCGCCACCTTGAGCAGTTTGAACACCTTCAGCTTGCCCGTGGAAGGCACATGCGGCCCCCGGCAAAGGTCCGTGAAGTTACCTTGAGAATAAAGCGAAATTGCCTCGTTGCCCGGAATCGCACCGATGATCTGAGCCTTGTACTCTTCGCCGTGTTTGCGGAAGAATTCGACGGCCTTTTCACGGTCCCAAACCTGCCGTTCGACCTTGATGTCGCGCTTAGAGATTTCCGCCATGCGCTTTTCAATCGCGGCCAGATCCTCGGGCGTGAACGGTCGCTTATAGGAAAAATCGTAGTAGAAGCCGTCCTCGATCACGGGGCCGATGGTGACCTGGGCGTCCGGGTAAAGTTCCTTGACGGCATGGGCCAGCAGATGAGCAGTTGAATGCCGGAGGATGTCGACCCCGTCGGCGTCCTTTTCGGTCACTACGGCGAGGTCGGCGTCATGATCGATGACGAAGGAGGTATCGACCAGCCTCCCGTCAACCTTTCCTGCCAGTGCGGCTCGCGCCAATCCCGCACCGATCGATGCGGCGACTTCGGCGACGGTGACCGGCTTGTCGAATGCTCTGAGCGATCCGTCAGGTAATCGAATGGACGGCATTTTTCGATGATTGAAATTTACGCAGATCCAAAATAAAAAAGTGCGGCGAACCGCACTTTTTTGGCTGCCAGACTGAAATGGGGCTCAGAAGCGATGCGTTGAATCCGGCGTGCAAGTTCGGAAAACCATTTCTGTCCTTAGGGAAGCTGGTAGGCGCGATTGGACTCGAACCAACGACCCCCACCATGTCAAGGTGATGCTCTAACCAGCTGAGCTACGCGCCTATCGAAGGGCAGATTCTAAACGAAACGCCGCGGCCGTTCAAACCTCACTTCCTGCGCGCCGACTCCACTCCAGAAATATCCCGCACCGAAGCCAGTAACCGGGTCAGTTGCGGCAATCCGTCGACTTCCAGCGTGAACGTCATCTTCGCACTCAGGTCCTGGCTGTGGGACGCGCTGGATGTGACCCGTACCTTTTCGCGCGTAAAGATGTCGAGGATGTCGCGCATCAGCACAGGATGGCTGCCGGCAATGACTTCGATGTCGACCGGAAACTTCGAAGCGCTGGTCTTTCCCCAGTCGGCCGCAATCAGTCTTTCCTGTGGCAGGCGCGCAACGTTATGGCAATCCGCCCGATGGACGGTAACGCCGCGGCCGCGGGTCACGAACCCGACGATCCTGTCGGGCGGCGCCGGTTTGCAGCACCGCGCCAGCACAGTGAGCAGCTTGTCCACCCCGACAATCAAAATACCGCTCGGCGCGGCCGTCGGCTGCGGGACTGCCGCATGCGGGAGCAGCTTGTCCTCCGGCACGTCCTCGCCCAGCACTGCCGATTGCACCTGGCGCGGCGTGACTTCGCCGCGGCCAAGTGCAGCGAACAGCTCGTTTACGCCCGCGAATTCCAGTCGCGACGCCAGTTCTTCCAGGTTCTGGCCGGTCTTGCCAAGCCGCTGCAGGTCCTTCTCCAGTTGCGCACGCCCGTGAGCCATGGCTTCGTTGAGCTGCTGGCTGTTGAACCACTGCCGCACCTTTGCGCGCGCGCGGTTGCTCTTGATGTAGCCCAGAGCGGGATTCAACCAGTCCCGCGAAGGCCCGCCTTCCTTGGCCGCGATGATTTCGACGCGCTGTCCGTTTGACAGCGCGTAGGTCAGCGGCACGATCTGGCCATTGACCTTTGCGCCACGGCAACGATGGCCAAGCTCCGAGTGGAGATGATAGGCAAAATCGACGGGGGTGGAGCCGCGCGGCAGATCGACCACCCTTCCCTGCGGGGTGACCACATAGACCATGTCCTGGAACAGGTCGGTCCTGAAGGTCTCCGCCAGTTCGGCTGCGTCGGCCAGTTCGTCCTTCCACTCGAGCACATTGCGCAGCCAGGAAATCTTGTCGTCCAGTCCCGGATCGCCTTTGACTGCCTCCTTGTATCGCCAGTGCGCGGCCACCCCGAGCTCGGCGTGCTGGTGCATCTTGTGCGTACGCACCTGGATCTCCAGCACCTTGCTGTCCGGTCCGACAACGGCGGTATGCAACGAGCGATAGTCGTTGGCTTTTGGCCGCGCAATATAATCGTCGAATTCGCGCGGAATAGGCGTCCACAGATTGTGGACGACACCGAGCACGGCGTAGCAATCCTTGACGTCATCAACCATTACGCGCACCGCGCGCACGTCGAAGAGATCGTCGAGTCCCACCCCTTTTCTCTGCATCTTTCGCCATATGCTGTAAATGTGCTTCGGCCTGCCGCTCACCTGCGCATCGATACCCCCGGCCGCGAGTTCATCGCGCAGGATGCGAATGACGTCGCCGATATAGGTTTCGCGGTCCTTGCGCTTCTCGTCCAGCTGGCGGGCCAGGTTCCGGTAAGTTTCGGGTTCGAGGCAACGGAAAGCCAGGTCTTCCAGCTCCCACTTCAACTGCCAGACGCCGAGCCGGTTGGCTAATGGCGAAAACAGCTCCAGCGTCTCCCGGGCTGCGTCTTCGCGCAGATCGGTCTCGGCTTTCGATGCCAGTTCGCGCAACCGTTGCACCTGATCGGCGAGCTTGATCAGGACCACGCGCACGTCCTGCGCCATAGCCAGGAACATCTTGCGCAGTGCTTCGAGTTGCGATGCGCGGTCGTTTGTATTCACGCTGGCGACATTTTGGCTGCGCAGGGCCTGGATCTGCGCCATGCTCGCGACACCCTCTATCAGCGAGACCACCGCAGGACCGAAAGCCGCCTGCAGCGCGTCGCGCTCGACACGTTTGGAGGCCGGCGCGCCCAGCAGCAGCATGGCGGCAATCGCTTCACCGCCTGCGTGCAGACCGCCGAGAATTCCCGCGGCAGCGCGTGCGTGATCCAGCCACGGCTGCCCGGTGCCGTGTTCACGACCCGGATAATTTTCCCGAGCCCAGGCGTCCGCGCGAACAACCAGGTCGCGCTCAGCCTGCGGCAGCCGCGTGGTCAGCGTCTCGAGCCACTGGCCCGAAGTAATGTCCCGGTTGATGTCGGTGAGCTTGACCATCTTCAATCAGGGCGGGATTAACGGCCAGCCCAGTATTTTCTGTCGACTTCCCGCCACCGCTGCACCCCGATCCCTGCTGGGTTCATATCGATTATCAGCGCACCGGACCCATCGGTGCCCAGCATTCGGCTCCCGGCCTGACGGTAACGCGCGCTGACCGCGGGATGCGGATGCCCGAACCGGTTGCGATATCCGACCGAGAAAACCGTGAAGCCGGGAGCCACCGCCTGGACGAATTCCGTCGTTGACGACGTACGGCTGCCGTGATGGGGCGCAATCAATATATCCGTCCGCAGATTTTGCGGAGCCTGCAACAGCCGGGATTCGGACCGCTTCTCGATATCGCCGGGCAGGAACAGGCTGCCGTAGACAGAAATGACCCGCAGAACACAACTGCGATCGTTGTCCTTGGTGTCAGGCTCGTTATATTCACGTGCCTGCGGATGCAGGAATTCAAAGGACACACCATCCCATTCCCAGCGCTCCCCGGCATTGCAAAACCGGCTGCGAATTGCTGCCATTCTGATCGAATGATCCCGAGGTAACGAAGTTGCCAGCCACCCGACGGGCATGCCCCGTAAAACCGACAAGGCACCGCCGCTGTGATCGGTATCGTCATGGCTGACGATCATTCCATCCAGTGTGCTGATGCCCGCGGAACGCAAATAGGGCACCACGATGCGTCCGCCGGCATCGATCTGTTCCGTGAAAGCCGGGCCGGCATCGTAGAGAAGCGCATGATCGCGCGAACGCACGACCACCGCGAGGCCCTGCCCGACATCGAGCACGGTGACTCGCAATTCACCCGGCGCAAGTTTCTCCGGAATCGACAGCGACAGCGGCGACATCATCACCGCGCCTACCCAGCGGCCGGGAAATCCTTTGGGCAGCAGCATCCAGAGTGCGCCGGCGAGGGCGATCGGGATTGTCCATGCCGCAGGCGCATGCTGCTGCCACACCGCATCCGGCAGATCGCTGAGCGCCCGCAGCAGGAACATGCACATCGCCATGACCAGATGCGCGAAGTGAGCGATCCAGTCCAAAGGAAGCACCGATGCTGCGAGCGCAAGCGGCACGACGATCAGGCTGACAAGCGGAATCGCAAAGGCGTTGGCAACTGGAGACACCAGCGACACCTGTTGAAACATTGCGAGCAGAAACGGGATGAGCGCCAGCGTGACCGCCCATTGGGTTTTTGCCCAGAATCGAAACCAGCTCTGCCTCCCGATGCGCGATCCCGCTGCAAACATGATGACCGCCACGGCACCAAATGAAAGCCAGAATCCTGGTGCAATCACCGCCATCGGATCGAGCACGACCGCCAGTGCTGCCGCCGTCGCCAGAACAGCAAAGGGCCTCGCGGTCCAGCCTGACCAAAGCGCAAAGGCGACGACTGCCAGCATGTAGACCGTTCGCTGGGCGGGCACGGCAAATCCCGACAAGGCTGCATACGCCAGCGCGACAACCAGTCCGCACACCGTTGCGGCCCGAACTGCCGGGAGTTTCAGGATTAGGGTTTCCGATCGACGCCATAACCGCTGAACGAGCAGGAACACCATGCTCGCAACCATCGTGATATGCAGGCCCGAAATACTCATCAGGTGATTGACGCCGGTACGCGTGAACACCTGCCATTGATCAGGTGGTATGGCCTGCTGATCGCCGATCGCAAGTGCCACGATTACGCCTGCATAAGGCCGATCGCCCAGCGCACCGATCAAATGCGCCCGTGCC
>DATFUO010000223.1:0-2571 GCA_035260785.1 Burkholderiales bacterium | reverse complement strand
CATTCGTCATCAATCCGCATTTGCGAAAGCCCTCCTACGATCCCCTGACAAGCTTCGAGCCGCTCTGCCAGCTCGTGTCGTCCCCGCAAGTGATCGTGGTTGGCGGCGCCGCGCCTTACCGCAGTCTGATGGAGATGTTCGATGCGGCGCGCGCCAGGCCCGGCGAATTGACCCTCGCCAGCGTCGGGCCGGCGAGCACCCAGCACATCGCGTTCGAAATGCTCAGGCACCTCGCCAGCGTGAACATGATCTTCGTGCCATTCAACGGCAATGGACCGGCGGTGAATGCGCTCCTTGGAAAACACGTCGATTCGGTCCTCGTGAACTATTCCGAAGTCGCGGAGCAATTGCAGGACGGCACGTTTCGCGCGCTCGCCACAACGTCGCAGCCGCATCGGCGAGCTGCCGCAAGTGCCGGCGGTCGCCGAGTTCGGTTTCAACGATTTCGAGGCGGAAGTCTGGTTTGGCACGGTCGTGCCGGCCAGGACCCCTGCCGCCGTGGTGGCCGAGCTTGCGGACTGGCTGAGGGCGGCGTTGGACGCGCGCACCGTCAAGCCCAAGCTGAAAGCGCTCGGCCTCTATACGGTCGGCAGATGCGGCGCTGCGTTCGCGGCCGATTTGCGCCGGCGGTTCGAGGACTACGGCCAGGCGATCCGGGAATCGAATATCAGGGTCGAGTGAGGGCAGGACTAAATGTTTCAGAAGTGTCATCGCCCGCGAAAGAGCGTGCGAAGAAAATTGTAAGCCCTCATCCTGAGGAGGCCGCCCTCTTGGGCGGCCGTCTCGAAGGATGGCAACAGGCACTGCTGAGCCCGTGGCCATCCTTCGAGACGCGCCGCTAAGAAGCGGCACTCCTCAGGATGAGGTCAGATTATTTCAGGACCGAACGTGCCCTACGCTTGCGACTTCCTGAGCGTACCGTCCATTATATAGATGACGACGATCCACGATATCGCAAAATTCGCGAAGAACAGCGAGAGAAACACGACGAGGCTGACGGTCGATGAGATGGCCTTTTCCAGGTAAATACCCAGCAAAGCCGACAGAACTGCGCCGACAACCACCAGACCGACATACAGGATAAGCGCCTTCATGGGTTCGCCCCAGCTACAAGAATTGTTGCTTGCTGGTACTTTCTACCAATTTGCCGGAATACGCAACGCCTTCGCGGCCTATCAGGCGAGGGCCGGGTGCCGCCGCAGGCTGCGGGTCATCAGGGCGAGCGCAATGACGAGGTTGAGGAGATTCCAGGCGAGGCCGTTGAGGAATGCCGCCTGGTACGACCCAAAATAATCGAATACGGCGCCCGACATCCAGCCACCCAAGGCCATGCCGAACAACGTCATCATGAGCACGACGCCAAGTCTTGTCCCAACTTCGGAGGGCGGAAAATATTCGCGAATGATGAAGGCATAGCTCGGCACGATGCCACCCTGAAACAGGCCGAACAGGGCCGATATCACGTAGAGTGAGGTCATCCCGTCGAACATGGCGTAAAGCAGCAACGCGAAACCTTGCGCGGCCGAACCAAGCAGGAGGGTTGCCAGCCCTCCAATGCGGTCGGCGACGAAGCCTGAGCCGATACGGCTGACAATCCCGAAAGCCATCATCAACGACAGCATCTCGGCGCCCCGCGTCACGCCGTAACCGAGATCGCCGCAATAGGCCACGAGATGGACCTGGGGCATCGCCATTGCGACGCAGCAGGCTAACCCGGCGACGCACAGCAGCACCTGCAGCACGCCGGGCGGCACATCGAGTTTACCGCCGCGCGCTGTTGCCGCCCGTGCCGGGTCGTTGCGCGGGGCGGGTCGCCGCAACAACAGGAGCAGCGGCAACATGAGTGCAAGGCAGGCGAGGCCTATTCCGGCATGGGTTTGTCTCCAGCCTGCGGCTGCGACTGCGTGCTGGACCACCGGCGGCCAGATCGTTCCGGCGAGATAGTTGCCGGCCGCCGCGATTGCAATCGCGATGCCGCGATGCGCCGCGAACCAGAACGAGACATCGGTCATGATCGGCCCGAAGGTCGCAGAGCCGCCGACGCCGATGATGAGGTAACTCAGGGCGAAGATCCACAAGGTGGGCGACATCGCGGCGGCGAAAAAGCCAAGCGAGAGTGCACCGATCCCCAACAGGGCAGGGGCCAAGATGCCGAACCTGTCCTGCAGCCGCCCCATGACAACGCCACCGCACGCAAAGCCGAGCATGGTGAGCGTAAATGGCAGCGAGGCATCGGCCCGCAGCACGCCGAACTCCGCCTGGACCGCGGACAGAACCACCGGCATCGTCCACATCCCGACGCCGCCGATCGTACCCAATGCCACCGATGCGGCGAGCCGGACCCACGCATAGGATGAATCAATGCCGGAGTGCCGGGCGGCGCCTGTGCGAAGGTCGGTCAATTGAACGCTTTCCAAACGGGCGGACCTTCTAGCACATCGTGTCAGGGAGACGTGTGAAATCCCGTCAGCACTGGAGCGCGCTCCGGTCATATCAAACCATTACTCGGAGTCATGGCCGGGCTTGTCGCGGCCATCCGCGTCTTGCCTGCTGAGGCGCCTTAAGAAAGAC
>DATFUO010000222.1:0-4362 GCA_035260785.1 Burkholderiales bacterium | reverse complement strand
CGGTGAGCATGATGATGGGCGTGCGCCGGCCCGCCGCCCGCAGCCTGCGGCACACGCTCATGCCGTCCTCGCCCGGGAGCATCAGGTCGAGGATGATCATGTCGACGTCTTCCTTGCCGATCACCTTATCCATTGCCGGCGCGGTGGCCACCGAATGCACGCCAAACCCCTGCTCGCCGAGATAGCGGTTAAGCAGATCGCGCAGGCGCTGGTCGTCGTCGACCACCAATATGTTTGCGGCTGTATGGGCCATAGGTGTGTTTGCCGTCCGTTAAGACCGGATTATGGGCCACCGGGTTCGGGTCGTGGAAGCGCCGCTCGCAAGGTATGCTCTCGCGCATGCAAAAGCGGATTACGGTCGTACTGGAGGATATTACCCGCCAGCGCGTCGACGCAATCGTCAATGCAGCCAATTCCAGCCTGCTCGGCGGCGGCGGCGTGGATGGCGCGATTCATCGTGTCGCCGGTCCCCGGCTGCTGGACGCCTGCCGGGCACTGGGCGGTTGTCCGACCGGCGAGGCCCGGATTACGCCCGGATTCAGCCTGCCAGCCAAATGGGTCATCCATACGGTCGGACCGGTCTGGCACGGGGGAAACCACGGCGAAGACGAAATGCTGGCGCGCTGCTATCGCAACAGTCTTGCGCTTGCGCCGGCGCATGCAATCCGCACCATCGCGTTTCCACAGATCAGCACCGGCGTTTATGGTTTTCCGCTGCGGCGGGCGGCTGCCATCGCCATGGCGGAGATTTCGGCGTTTCTCGCAAGGCAGCGCGGGATCGACGAAGTGCGGTGCGTGTGTTTCGGCGAAGAATCCCTTGCGGCGGTTCGCGACGCCCTTGCGTGAGCGCGGGCAGCGCGGCCGCGGTTGCAGGCGCGCGGCGCGAGGCGTCCCGGGTGGGGTCTACTTGAGCAGTGCGGAGAAGCGCTCGGCGTCGATCGGACGTCCGCCGAGGTAACCCTGGTAAGCCTCGCAACTGAGCGAACGCAGGAAATCGAGTTGCGCCTTGTTCTCCACCCCCTCCGCAATCACGATCATGCGCAGGCTCTTGGCCAGGTTGACGATCGCCTGCACGATCGCCGAATCGTTCAGGTCGTGGGGCAGGTCTTCGACGAAACTGCGGTCGATCTTGAGTTTGTCGATCGGGAAGCGTTTCAGATAATTCAGGCTCGAATAGCCGGTGCCGAAATCGTCGATCGCCAGGCTGACGCCCATTTCATGCAACTGGTCCAGCGTCTTCGCGGTTTCCTTCGGGTCCTGCATGATGGCGTTCTCGGTCAGTTCGATCTCGAGCTGCTGCGGTTTGACCCCGTGGCGCGCGAACGCCGCCGCCACGCCCTGCACCAGGTTCGCACGGCGAAACTGGAAAGGCGAAAAATTGATCGCGACCGGCACGATGCTGAGCGCCTTGGCCTGCCAATCGGCGATCTGTCGGCAGGCTTCGTTCAGCACCCATGCGCCGATCAGGTGGATGATGTCCGATTCCTCGGCGAGCGCGATGAAGCTGTCCGGGAACAGCAATCCGTGGTCTGTGTGGTTCCAGCGCACCAGCGCTTCGGCGCCGATCAGGTGATTGGTTGCCGTATCGAACTGCGGCTGATAGTGCAGCACCAGCTGGTTGTTTTCGATCGCGCGACGCAACTGGTTGGCGAGCACCAGCCGTTCGGCTACCGGCGCATTGAGTTCCGGCGTAAAAAATTCGAAGCGATTGCGGCCGCTTTTTTTGGAGTGATACATCGCCGCGTCGGCGTTGCGGATCAGGTCTTCCAGGGTCTGGCCGTCGTCGGGGAAGACGCTGATGCCCACACTCGCGGAGATCTGCACTTCATGGCTTTCGAGCACGAAGACTTCGTCGAATATCGCCAGCACCTTGTCGGCAACCAATGCGGCTTCCGTGGGCTCGCGCAAAGCCGAAAGCACGATCAGATACTCATCGCCCGCGTGGCGGCATACGGTGTCGGTCTCGCGCACGCACCCCCGCAACCTGGCGGCCACCGTCTGCAGCAGGATGTCGCCGGCGCGATGGCCGAAGGAATCGTTCACGTATTTGAAGCGGTCGAGATCGATGAACAGCAGCGCAACGCGCGACTTCATGCGTTTGGCGGATGCCAGCGCCTGCTGAAGACGGTCCTGGAACAGCGTGCGGTTGGGCAGCCCGGTGAGCAGGTCATGGTGCGCAAGGAAGCGCACACGGGCATCCATGTCCTTGCGTTGGGAGACGTCTTCCGTGACCCATAGCACCTTGATCGGGTCGCCGTCGAGGTCGAGCAGGGCATCGCCCTTGGTCCGCAGCCAGCGGAAGCTGCCATCGGCCCACGCCACCCGGTATTCGACGTCGAGGTTGCCGGTGCCGCCGAGGCATTGCTCGAGTGCGTGGCTGAATTTGGATCGATCTTCCGGATGCAGGCTTTCCAGCAGGGTGTCGTACGGCAGGTCCGCCTTATCGCTGCGGATTCCGAGCAGGCGCAGGCTCATGTCCGACGAGCGCACCATCGAAGTCTTCACATCGAATTCGCAGGTGCCGATCTCGGCAAAGGCCAGCGCCAGTTTTTCGCGATCCCGGCTGGCCTTCAGTGCGTCGAGGGTGCTGCGGGTGATTTCCTCGGAATCAAGAAGTTTTGCCGATGATGTCCGCAACTCCGAACTGGCGCTCTCGAGCTTGCGCTTGACTGCGGCCAGATCCGACTGCGCGCCCGCGAGCTGGCTTTCCAGTTCGGCGATGCGTTGTTCCGGTGTAGGCGCCGCGGCCCCGCGTGTCCCTGCGGATGCGCGCTCGGCCGGGTTGGATTTGGTGCTGGCGCTCGTTCGGATTTTTTTGGGAGCACTCACGAATTCAGTCGCTGGGAAGTAATCTCATGCTTGGCGCACTATCCGCAGCGCCGCGAACTTGAGCCTGCGTAACCTGATCGAACACCTTTTGCAAGCATCATGCCTGCCGCATTTTGAGGGAAACCGGCCCGGCAGGCAACTCACGCGCGGCTTGCATCCGGGCGCATTCCAGTCGATCGCGGAATCATTTCGAGCGCCGGATCGTACCGCATATCACCGTCAGGCGTGACCGGGCGAGGTGTCGATCGCCTTGCACAACGCTTCGGTGATCTGGGCCGTCGTCGCACGACCGCCCAAATCCGGCGTAAACACGCGCAATCCGGTTACATGCTCGATGGCGCCCATCAGCCGGGTCGCGGCGCCGGGTTCGCCGAGATGTTGCAGCATCATGACGGCGGTCCAGAAAGTGCCGATGGGATTGGCGACGCCCCGCCCGGCGATATCGAGCGCCGACCCGTGGATCGGCTCGAACATGGACGGAAATTTGCGTTCCGGATTCAGATTGGCGGTCGGTGCGATGCCCAGACTCCCCGACAACGCTGCGGCGAGGTCGGACAGGATGTCGGCATGCAGATTCGTCGCCACCATGACATCCAGTGAGGCGGGCTTCAGAACCATACGCATGGTTGCGGCATCGACCAGCATCTTGTCGGTCTGCACTTGCGGGTAATCCCCGGCGATGCGCGCGAAAATTTCGTCCCACATCACCATACCGTGGCGTTGCGCATTGGACTTCGTGATCAACGTCAGGCGTCGTCGCGGCCGGTTTCGCGCAAGCTCGAAAGCGAAGCGCTGGATGCGTTCGACGCCAGCGCGCGTGAAAACGGAAACTTCAGTCGCGACTTCTTCCGGCAGTCCTCTATGGGTACGGCCGCCCTGGCCGGAATATTCTCCTTCGGAATTCTCGCGCACGATGACCCAGTCGAGATCGGTGGGTGATGAAAGTTTCAGTGGCGGATCGATGCCGGGAAGCACGCGCGCCGGACGCACATTGGCGTACTGATCGAAACTCTGGCAGATGTTCAATCGCAGCCCCCACAGCGTTATATGATCCGGCACTTCCTGCGAGCCGACCGCGCCGAAATAGATCGCGTCGAACGGCTTGAGCCGATCGAGTCCGTCGGCCGGCATCATTTCGCCGTGCTTCAGGTAATAGTTGCTGCCCCAGTCGAAATGCTCGAAGCGCAGCGCGAAGCCACCGTCGCGTTTCGCCAGGGAATTCAGTACCTGGATGCCGGCGGCGATGACTTCGGTGCCGATGCCGTCGCCGGGAATTGCTGCAATGTTGTAGGTTTTCATAAAATTCTATTCACCGCGAAGGACACGGAGTAAAGCCTGTTCGGAAGATTTAGGTGCGGATATCACCGGTATTTTTCACGTTATCGCTGGTAGTTTTCAATTTTCATATAAAGATTTTCTTTTGGTCTGCCTTTCTCCGTGTTCACCGTGTCCTCCGTGGTTCAAGCCATATGGCTTAAATAGCGGCAGCGATCGCCTTGCCCATGTCTTCGGTATTCGCCTTGCCGCCGACAT
>DATFUO010000221.1:0-8400 GCA_035260785.1 Burkholderiales bacterium | reverse complement strand
CACTACCCGGCGCGAGCTTCAGGCGTGGCAACGCCAACGCAATGCCGCACGACGCCGCATCGATTGGACGTTTACCCGACAAGACGCGGATCGAAGACTTGGTTGCCATTATGTTTCGTAATTAACGTGTCACTGTACTAGCGTGGTGTTGCGCCGCGCGCGGCGAAGGCTTGTTTTTGCAGAAGATCATCGTCGCCCGTGGCAGCCATTCAACCAGAGGAAAATCAATGAGTCGTATCAAACGCGTGGAGGTGCAGGAGTTTGCGTTCGAGTTGCCCGATCTGGGATACGACGCCGGCGGATTCAATATCGTCTACCAGCCGAAGAACAAACTGACGTTGTCGAAGTACGCGATCGCAATTGAGGCGGACGACGGCGCTCGCGGCGAATATGTTGCGTTATGGGGCGGTACAAAAATGGCGCTCGGCCAGACGCTCGCACTGGCGCCACATCTGCTTGGCCGTGATCCTCACCAGCGCGAACTGATTTACGACGATTTCAAGCGCGCATTGCGGCAATACGATCACATGGGCGTGGGTTGCATCGATATCGCGCTCTGGGATCTCGCCGGCAAGCAATTGAACGCGCCGATCTGGAAGATGCTGGGCGGCTGGAGGACGCGTCTTCGGACGTACGCAAGTTCCTACCATGGCGATCGCAACGGCGGATTGTCGAGCGCCCAGGCTTATGTGGATTTTGCCGAGCAGTGCTACGCAATGGGTTATCGCGCCTTCAAGATGCATGGCTGGTGCGATGGCAATGCGAAAGAAGAATGCGAAGCCGTGCTCGAGCTGGGCAGGCATTTTCACGGGCGCATGGATCTGATGCTCGACCCCGCCTGCGAGCTGCGTACATTTGCCGATGCGCTGGCGGTCGGCCGTGCCTGCGACGAAGCCGGCTTTTTCTGGTACGAAGATCCTATGCGAGACGGCGGCTGGTCGCAGCACGTCCACAAGAAACTTCGCCAGTTCATCAAGACACCGTTGCTGCAGACCGAGCATGTGCGCGGTGTGGAGCCCAAGGCGGATTTCATTGTCAACGATGCGACCGATTTCGTGCGGGCCGATCCGGAATACGATCTCGGCATCACCGGCACGATGAAAATCGCACACCTCGCCGAAGCGTTCGGCCTCGACGTCGAAATTCACGCGCCGGGTCCGGCTCATCGACACTGCATGGCGGCAATCCGCAATACCAATTATTACGAGCTGGCGCTGGTCGGGCCGAAATGCGCAAACGCGATGCCACCCGTTTACGCGGACGGGTACAGCGACGAACTCGGGTCGGTCAGCGCGGATGGCTGCATTCCCGTGCCCAACGGGCCTGGGCTGGGTGTGGTTTACGACTGGGAATTCATCAGGACGCATCGTATCGCCTTGCATGAATTCACCTGATAGCGAGGGCTGCCGGCTCAATGGCCGAATGCCTGTTTGTGCGTAGTCCATTCCGTCATGGAATAGACCATATGCCTCAGTGCACATTATTTTCGCGCTGCAATACTGCTTACATACGCCTACTAATTCGCACAATGCGGGGCTCGGGCGGTGCAAACAGATTGACGCCGCCGCAATGCACCATCTATATTACTGACTGGTCAGTTACTTCCTTGAGCAGAGCTGGCCGCGCGTGAACGCTGAAGACCTTGCCAGGGGCGGCAGCCATCGGGAAACAGTCCATCCGCGACTGGGTAGCGTGCTAGTGCACGGAGGAGAAGAATATGAATGCCCCTTATGATCGGGTGCTAGTGAATGCCGATTGCGCCCACCGCTCCACCGATCCAGTGGATGCGGCGGGCGTGCAACCGGATAGCGTGCGCGCATCGAGCCGGCCGCTGGGCTGGAAGCCGCTGAATATCGAGAGGCGTGAACTCGAACCGGGCGGCGACTGCCTGCCGGGAGGCGTGACCGAGCACCTGATATTCGTCAGCCTGGCCGATGGTCACGTCATCCGCGAAAGCGGCGGTGACATCGCGGACAAGGAACTCGAGGCCGGCCTGGTTTCCATCCATCCGAGCGACACGCCGGTGCGTTGGGCCTGGGATACCCGGCTGTCTTTCACGATGATGTCTCTCGAGCCCGAATATCTGAACAAGGTTGCGCGCGAATCTTTCGCCTTCGATCCGGCCCACGTCCGGCTCAAGACAGTCGAAGGCCGGCGCGATCCGGTGATTACCAGCATCGCCGGCGCGCTGATGCGTGAGGTGATGAGCGGTGACGCGGGAAGCCGCCTTTACGCCGAATCCCTGGCGAATCTCCTTGCGGTGCACCTGTTGCGCAATTACACCGAGCACCCGGAATTGATCGCGGCCGAAAAAGTGAGCGTTGCACCGCGATCGGTCATCCAGGCAATGAAGTATATCCATGAGAATTATCCGGGGGACGTGAGCCTTGCCGACATGGCGGGCGCAGCGCATCTGAGTTCCTACCACCTGACACGGGTATTCAAGAAGGCCACGGGAATGTCTCCCCACCAGTATCTGGTGCAGGTGCGCGTCAACAGCGCCCGTTCGTTGCTGACGGCAGGAGCCGGCGATCGCTCCCTTGCCGAAATCGCCACCGCCGTGGGTTTCGCCGACCAGAGCCATCTGACGCGACACTTCAAGCGCATGCTCGGCATTACACCGAAACAATTGCGTCAGTAGTTCCGATTCACGCGACACCGGAATAGTTTGCGCAAGCTGTTTTCCCTCGCGGGCTGGCGGGTGAATCGTAATCCACCCCTCCCCTGGGTGTTAGCTCCCAGCCCGTATTTTCCATCCCGTCCCGGTACTGATTGAACCGCAAACTCCGCAACGAAACAGCTTCAGCGCGCGCGAAGCCGATATTCATCTTCTTCGAATGCGTTCGTGTGCGGTGCGTTGCACAATTCCAATAATTGAACCGGTTCTGCGGCGCACGCGCTTAGCGGGGGAATCGGCTCGATAATTCGACTATACTTGCCCGCGATTGGGGACTGGCGGCCACGCACGGTTGTCCAATCAACATAAAAAAATCAATCAGGGGAGGAGACGTCATGATCTGGTCTCAGGTTTACGACCCGCTCGGCAATACCATCCTGTCTACGCTGGTGTGCGCAATTCCAGTCATCGTGTTGCTTGGCGGGTTGGGAATCTTTCATATTCGCGCCCACTACGCGGCGATCGGCGGCCTGGCTGCCGCCGTGGTCATCGCGATGTTCGTGATCGGCATGCCGGGCGAACTGACACTGCGTGCCGGATTCTATGGTGCGCTGTTTGCCGTTACCACGATCTGCTGGATCATCCTCAACTTAATTTTCCTGTACCGGATGACCCTCAAGGCGGGATTGTTCAAGATCCTGCAGGACAGCATCGGCGGCATCACAAATGACCGAAGGCTGCAGCTCATCCTGATCGCCTTCTGCTTTGGCGCGTTTTTCGAAGGCGCGGCGGGCGGCGGTACGCCGGTAGCCGTGACCGGGGCCATCCTGATCGGGCTCGGATTCCATCCGCTGGCGGCCTCCGGTCTGTCGTTGATTGCCAATACGGCGCCGGTGGCCTACGGCGGACTCGGAACACCCATCATCGTTTTACATTCTGTCACGCAGCCGGAGAACCCGGACTATCTGCTCACGCTGTCCGCCATGGTGGGCCGGCAGTTACCTTTCTTTTCCGTGATCGTCCCGATCTGGCTGGTGTTGACGTTTTGCGGCTGGCGCCGCACGGTGGAAGTGTGGCCCGCGGTGCTAGTCGCGGGCCTGTCTTTTGCGATTCCGCAATTCCTGATCTCGAATTACCACGGCCCGTGGCTGGTGGACATGCTCGGGGCGATGATCTCGATGGTCGTCCTTGCCGCGTTCCTTGCCTACTGGAAACCGAAGTCGGTCATGCTGGATGCATCCGGCAGCGGCATTACCGTGCCCAGGGCCGAAGCTGCGAAGGAACATCACGGACACAGTCGCGACATGGTGATCAAGGCGTGGACACCCTGGGTGATCCTCACCGTAATCCTGTTCCTGTGGGGCCTGCCCGTGGTCAAGGCGTTCCTGAACCTCAAGGGAATCACTTACTGGGAGTGGCAGATTCCGGGTCTGCATAACATAGTGCAACGTGTGGAGCCCGCGGTTGCTGCCGCACGCGTCGAACCCGCCATCTGGAAGTGGGGCATCATCTCGGCGACCGGGACGGGAATCTGGATTGCCGCGATAATTTCCGGCTTCCTCATGGGTTTCAAGCCGCGCGAGATGCTCAAGACCTGGACCGAGACTTTCGGGCTGATGAAGTATTCGCTGCTGACCATCCTTGCAATGCTGGCTCTGGGCTACACGACCCGTTTCTCAGGGATGGATGGGACACTCGGCCTCGCGTTCGCCAATACCGGCTGGCTGTATCCGTTCTTTGGCACGATGATCGGATGGATCGGTGTCGCCTTGACCGGGACAGATGCGGCGTCAAACGCGCTGTTTGGCAGCCAGCAGGTGATTACAGCAAACAAGCTGGGCCTGAACCCGACGTTGATGGCGGCGGCAAACAGTTCCGGTGGCGTGATGGGCAAGATGATCGATGCGCAAAGTATCGTCGTTGCTTCCGTCGCAACCAATCAGCAAGGGAAGGAAGGGGTGATTCTGCGCTTCGTTTTCTGGCACAGCATATCGCTGGCGGCGCTGGTCGGCGTGCTGATCATGTTGCAGGCCTACGTGCCATTTTTCCAGGCGATGGTATTGAAATAGCGGCCAACAGGGTACGTCCCGGCACGGCGGTATTCGGCGTGCCGTTATTATTTCGACATCGATGCAAAATCTGCAGGTAGTACTCGCGAGCCGGCCGCAGGGCCCCGTCACCGAAAATAATTTCCGCTTTGTCGAATCGGCGCTGCCTTCGCCAAAAGACGGCGAGGTATTGGTGCGCAACCTCTATCTCTCGCTGGATCCCTACATGCGCATGGGCATGAACGACGGCAAGTCCTATGCGGCACCGGTGCAACTCGGCGAGGTGATGGTTGGGGCTACCATCGGCGAAGTGGTCGAGTCGAAGGACCCAAGGTTCAAGATCGGAGAAATTGTCGGCGGCCGGTCGGGTTGGCAACTGTTTGCGGCCGCGGATGCGAGCCAGTTGCGCAAAGTCGACACGCGCGGTGCCCCGTTGTCGACAGCGCTGGGTGTTGTTGGCATGCCTGGTGTAACCGCCTGGTACGGTTTGCTCAGGATCGGCGAACCCAAACCGGGCGAAACCGTGGTCGTATCGGCCGCTTCCGGGGCGGTCGGCAGCGTGGTCGGACAGATTGCCCGGCTCAGAGGATGCCGCGCCGTCGGCATAGCCGGCGGTCCGGCCAAGTGTGAATACGTCGTCAACGATCTTGGCTTCGATGCATGCGTCGATTACAAGTCGGACGCCTTCGAAAGCAAGTTGCGCCAGGCAACCCCTGATGGAATCGACATTTATTTCGAGAACGTCGGGGGGCGCGTGTTCGACGCCGTGTTGCCGCTTTTCAACGCGTTCGCCCGCATCCCTTTCTGCGGCTACATATCCGAATACGACGACTCCGCGAATTACGGCGTGCAGCACCTGCGCTCATTGCTGGTGAGCCGCGTCAGGCTGCAGGCCTTCATCATTTCCGAACATTTCGATATATGGGATGAAGCGCTGGCGGACCTCTACGCCTGGCTGATTGCGGGAAAGATCAACTATCGCGAAACCATAGCCCATGGTCTGGCGAGCGCGCCCGCGGCCTTCATCGGGATGTTGAAGGGGCGCAACCTCGGCAAGCAACTCGTAAAGCTTGCATGAGGGCCGCCGGGTCCAGGTTCAGTGGAGCACGGTGCGCAGGGCCATCAGCGAATCGAACCCGCCCAAAAACTCGTCAATCGAATCGATCGACGGATTTGCGGCAATGATTTTCGCAAAGTTGTCGCGAAAAGCGACTGCGGCCGGACCGTGGAAATAGGCGCAGGCATGCACGGCTTTATTGGTTACCTCGAATCCGTCGATGCCGGAGAATTCGATAACATGATAGTTCTGGCTGTCATAGACGATTTGCATGTTGCCATCCGGATAAATTTTTAGCCGCGCACTCGCGCGTATGCATTTCATATTGGGCGAAACAAGACCTTTACAAGGTTGCCGGTGAAGACTTTTCCCAATGATGGGGTAATCAAATGATCCGGAAGAAACTGCTGGACCTGGGAATCGAATTGCCCACCGCCGTTACGCCAGCCTTCCAATATGTTCCGGTGACCATCCATGAGCGCCTGGCCTTTGTCAGCGGGCAGTTGCCCCGACACGGTGATGCTCTGGTCACGGGTAAAGTCGGGGGAGATGTTGACCTGGAGCAAGCAAGAGAGGCCGCGCGGCTGTGCATCCTGCAAGGACTGGCGTGCCTGAATCAGGCCCTGGGATCGCTGGATCGAATCGACCGGATTCTGAAGCTCACCGGTTTCGTTGCCTCAGCGCCGGGCTTCAATCACCAACCCAAGGTCATCGATGCCGCGTCAGAACTGCTGGTCCAGTTGTTCGGGGAACACGGCCGGCATGCCCGCAGTGCCGTCGGCGTTGCAGAATTGCCACGAAACGCAGCGGTGGAAATCGAGTTGATCGTCGCGCTGCGCTCAAACAACAACGAGAATTGAATGCTGCGGAAAGCCGCAACAGCGGGCGATCGCGAGCGCGCAGTCAACACGGAAGAGACGCGAATGAAATACAATAAACTTGGATCGAGCGACCTCAGCGTGTCGGATATCTGCCTCGGTACCATGACGTGGGGAGAGCAGAACAGCCAGAGCGATGCTCACGAGCAGCTCGACTATGCCGTCTCCCGCGGCATCAATTTCATCGATGCGGCGGAGATGTATCCCGTACCCCCGAGGGCGCAGACCCAGGGCCGCACCGAAACCTATCTCGGCAGCTGGCTCAAAAAGCAGGCGCGCGAAAAGTTCGTCATCGCTACAAAAATTACGGCACAAGGCCGGGGATTCGACTGGGTTCGCGGCGGGCCCGGACTCATCGGCCGGAAAACCATACAGGAGGCCCTGGACGGCAGCCTCGAGCGTTTGCAAACGGACTACGTCGACCTGTACCAGATTCATTGGCCGGACCGGTATCTTCCCCTGTTCGGCAATACGTTTTATGACCCGGCGCAGGAACGCGCGACGGCTCCCATCGAAGAGCAACTAGAGGCCTTCGCCGGTTTCGTCAAGGCCGGAAAGGTCCGTTACCTTGGCGTATCCAACGAATCCCCTTGGGGTGTTCTGGAATTCATACGAATTGCCAGAGCGAAAGGGCTGCCGATGGTGGCGTCCATCCAGAATGCCTACAGTCTGCTCAACCGGAGTTTCGAGATGGGGCTTTCGGAAGTCACGCGGCGCGAGGGCATTCCATTGCTGGCCTACAGTCCGCTCGGATTCGGCCACCTGTCCGGAAAATATCTGGACGGAGCAAAGCCCGCAGGCGCCCGGCTGACCAGATTTCCTCCGTTTGGGCAGCGTTACGACAAACCGAATGTGATGCCGGCCGTGACGGCCTATGCAGAACTGGCCAGGAAGGCGAAGCTTTCGCCGGCGTCTTTGGCCATCGCCTTCGTGTGCAGCCGATGGTTTTGCGCGAGCACCATTGTCGGCGCGACCACGATCGAGCAGTTAAGGGAAGACATCGGCGCCGGAGGGGTTACCTTGCAAGAAGAGGTCCTGGCCGAAATCGACGCCATTCATCTGCGTTATCCCAATCCCGCGATCTGAACACATGACGCCCGTGGTTCGCGCCGCACCGCGGCCTTTGCGCGCCGGTTGAGTCCCTGCAAAGGTTTGACAGGCCTTCGATTCTTATCGATAATCCGCGGTTTCGTTCGGAGGGGTTCCCGAGCGGTCAAAGGGATCAGACTGTAAATCTGACGGCTCTGCCTTCGAAGGTTCGAATCCTTCCCCCTCCACCAAAAATAACCGAAAGACGGGAAGGGCGACGGCGGCAGGATCGGTTGTCAGGGTGTCATCTTGCCGGTGATTCGGGCAGTTTGACGGGCAGGGCCGGGATTGAAGGCGGGTGTAGCTCAATGGTAGAGCAGAAGCCTTCCAAGCTTACGACGAGGGTTCGATTCCCTTCACCCGCTCCAGGATTCGCTTGACGGTAGTTTTAAGGTGACTTGAAGGCGGAACGTCAGACCGGTTGGGGGACGTTCCGGCGGATTTGCCCATGTAGCTCAGTGGTAGAGCACTCCCTTGGTAAGGGAGAGGTCACCAGTTCAATCCTGGTCATGGGCTCCACGATTCGAAGGGTTGCTCCAGTTACAGAGAAGCTAATACAGAGGAAAGCGAGATGGCAAAGGGAAAGTTTGAGCGCACGAAGCCGCACGTAAACGTGGGCACGATTGGGCACGTGGACCATGGCAAGACGACGCTGACGGCGGCGCTGACGCTGGTGCTGTCGAAGAAGTATGGCGGCGAGGCCAAGGCCTA
>DATFUO010000220.1:0-4006 GCA_035260785.1 Burkholderiales bacterium | reverse complement strand
GTCCGTCAGCATGTGCGCGAAGATGGTCCGTGGCGGACGGTCGCCCACGCTGGCAATCTCGATCGCACCGTCTTCCTTCATGAAAGTGGAGGCGGCGCAACCGTGGCGGCGCTTGATTCTTTCGGCTTCGGGGATCGGAGTGCGCAAACCGACGGCCAGATCATTCGTGAAGTGATCGCCGCCAATCGCAACCGCGCTGGTGTGACGCACCACTCCTCCGCCGAAGACAATCAATTCCGTGGTGCCGCCGCCGATGTCCAACAGGCAGCAGCCGAGATCGCGCTCGTCCTGCGTGAGGCAAGATTCTGCGGAAGCCAGCGGTTCCAGGACCGTGTCGCTGATGAGAATGCCGGCCTTGTTCGCGGCAGTGACGAGATTCTGCGTGGCGGCAACGGAGGAAGTGACCAGATGGACGTTTACCTCCAGCCGCTGGCCGACCATGCCGATGGCATCGCGTATGCCATCCTGCGCATCCACCATGAATTCATGGGGAAGCACGTGCAGGACCTCGCGGTCTTCCGGAAGCGAGATATTGCGGGCCGCATCCACGGCGCGGCGTACGTCTTCGCGCTCGATGTCTCGCGGACGCTGCCCCAGGGTGATGCCCCCGCGGCTGTTTACCCCGCGCACATGGCCGCCCGCCACTCCGATCAGCGCCTCTTCCACCGGCACGTTGGCCACGCTTTCGGCCTCCTCGACCGCGCGACGGATGGAACTTACCGTGGAATCAAGATTGACGATCAGGCCCTTGCGCAGGCCCTTGGACTCGGCCGCACCGAGCGCGAGAAACTTCACCAGTTCGCCTTCGACCTCCGCGATCAGCACGCACGTTTTCGTGCTGCCGATATCCAGCCCAACCAGGTATTTGTCTTTCTTCGCCAAGCCGCCGCTCCCGCGATGAATCTATTTTGTACTTGCGGCGGTCGTGCCCGCGCTGGTGTCGGGATTCACGACCACTTGCCGCGAATATTGCAGATCGATCGACTGCACGCGGCCGGCATTTGCCTGCCACTGCGAAAAATTGTCGACCAGCATTTTGTATTTTCCGGTGAATTCACCCGAACCGAAGTGAATCGTTACGGCCTGCGCATCGTTGGCGCTCGCCAGGCCGGTCATCACGACGCGCAAATCTTTCGGGTTTGAGAGATCGATTTCGCTTACGCGATCGGACGAGCCGCCGCGAACGAGATCGACATCCTTCATGAATTCCTCGTACGTCTGCATGCGCTTTTCTCGCTGGTCGCGCGGCAGTTCTTCCGAAACGCCGGTGACGATCGGAAAATGCAGATCTTCGCCTCGCGGGCGGTCGAGGATGACGCCATGCGCATCAATCAGCGCCAGCTCGTTGCCGTTCCGAGCAAAGGCGACGGGAGTGCGTTCCGTCAGATCGATGCGAAGGCGATTCGGCAGGATGCGCCGCACGCTAGCGGATTCGACCCAGGGAATCTGCTCCAATTGGCTCCGGCGAGAGTCCAGAGGGACGCGCAAAACACTCCGATTCCGGTCGTGGACAAATTGCTGGAGCACTGCTTCGCGGCTGACGATGCGATTGCCGTTCACTTCGATCTGATCAGGCTTCAGCAGCAGCATGCTGGGCGAATACAGGAGAAACTGCGTACCGTAAAACGCCACGGTCACACCCACAACGCCGGCAAAACTCAAAACCAGCGCCCGCCGATAGAACGGCCAGCCCCGCCCGCTGAATTTCTTGCGACGGATTTCGACCGGCTTCTGTCGGCGCAGGTAACGCGGCTCATCGTCGGCAATCAGCTCCGGCCGGTAGGAATCGGCCTCTGCCGCCGCAGGCGCGTTCCGCCGCATGGCCTTCACGCGTTCCAAACGACCACCTCGTTCTCAAGACTTACACCGTAAGTTTTCTGCACGCGTTCGCGCACGTCGGCAATCAGCGTCAGCATTTCTTTGGCTGAAGCATGGCCGGCGTTCACAAAGAAATTGGCATGACGGTCGCTGACTCGCGCGTCGCCCACGGACAGGCCCTTGAGTCCTAATTCATCGATCATGCGGCCCGCGGACACACCCGGAGGGTTCTTGAAAATGCAGCCGGCGCTTTTCTGGCCGAGCGGCTGGCTCGAACGCCGTTTTTCGTTGCAGATACGAATCCCTTGAAGTATTTCTTTGAACGGTTTGGAGGGTAGTTCCAGTATCACCGCGAGCATCATATCATCCGGCGCAAAAGAAGTGTGCCGGTATTCGAAAGAAATTTGGTCGCCCCGGAGAACTTCGATCTTCCGGCCGGCCGCCCGGTAGAGCTTCACTTCCCGAACATAGCTGCCGATCTGCATGCCATAAGCCCCGGCATTCATGCGCAGAGCACCCCCGACGGTGCCGGGAACGCCGATGAGTCCTTCCATCCCGCCGAGGTCGTTTTTCGCACAAAAGGTGATCATGCGGCCAAGGTCGGCCGCGGCGTCGACGTGCGCAAGATTGCCGTCGAGCACGACGTCGGGCTCCGGACGGACGAGTTGGAGAACGACCCATGGCAACTCCCCATCACCCACGAGCAGGTTGGAGCCTCCACCGAGGAACTTATGCGGGACGTGGTTCGCGTCGAGCAGATTCAGGAGATCCGGAAGGCTTTCGTGCTTCTTGATGCGGAGCAGGTCCGTCGTCCCGCCGATGCCCAGCGAGGTAAGGTCGGCAAGCGCTGTACCCGGCTGCAGCCCGACGCTGATCTCTGCGAGTTTGGCAACGATCCTGGGATCACTTATGCGCATGAGGCCTCGGATGCTCCGTTCCCAGCAGAACCATGAATTCATTGCTCGCCCGGCTGATGTTGCCCGCACCGATCGTAAGGATAGCGTCCCCGGGACGCGCTAGTTTCAGCAGGTACTCGATGCCTTCCTGCATCGAGCGTAAATAGTGGACGTTCTTGTGACCGGCTTCGCGAATGGCGCTCGCGAGCGCTTCGCTCGTCACGCCCGGGATGGGCGCTTCGCTGGCCGCATAGATATCGAGCAGCACAAGGATGTCCGCTTGATTGAACGCGCGGCAGAATTCGTCCCAAAGCTGCTGGGTACGGGTGTAGCGATGGGGCTGAAAGAGCACGAGCAGGCGATTGAACTTGCAGCCGCGGGCGGCTTCAAGCGTGGCGCGAATCTCGACCGGGTGATGGCCGTAGTCATCGACCACAGTGATGTCATTGACCACGCCCTTGATGTCAAAGCGGCGGCCCACGCCGGCAAACTTAACAAGGCCTTCGCGGATCAGGTCGGCCGGAACATTCAAGTACAGCGCGACAGCCGCGGCAGCCGCCGCGTTGCGGACATTGTGCATGCCCGGCGGATGCGTCAGCCGGAACAAGCCGAGATCTTCGCCTTTGTAGGTCAGCCGGAACTCGCTGCCCAAACCCTCGAGCTTTACAGCGCTGATCACCAGATCGGCTTGGCTCGACGTTCCATAGGTAATGATGGGACGCTTCACGCTGGGAATGATCGCCTGCACGTTGGGCTCATCGATACAGAGAATCGCGGCACCGTAAAACGGCACGCGATTCACAAACTGGATGAAGGCGCTTTGAATATCTTCGAGCGAGGTGTACTGGTCGAGGTGTTCGCGATCAATCGTAGTTACGACCGCGACCACCGGCGCGAGCATGAGGAAGCTGCGGTCGCTCTCGTCCGCTTCCACGACAAAGTATTCGCCTTTGCCGAGCCGCGCCGTCGTGCCCGCCTGGTTGACTTTCCCGCCGATCACAAACGTGGGGTCAAGATGCGCCGCCGCCAGGACCGAAGCGACGATCGAGGTTGTAGTCGTCTTGCCGTGCGCGCCAGCTACGGCGATTCCGTATTTCAACCGCATCAGCTCCGCGAGCATCTCGGCGCGTGGGATAACGGGGATTTTCATTTTGTGCGCTTCGATGACTTCGGGGTTATCTGCTTTCACGGCGGAGGAAGTCACGACCACGTGCGCACCATCGGCGTTGGAAGCCTTGTGGCCTTCGTACACCGTTGCACCGAGGTTCTGGAGGCGCTCGGTGATCGTGGAA
>DATFUO010000219.1:0-11526 GCA_035260785.1 Burkholderiales bacterium | reverse complement strand
TTCCTGCGTTCGCTAAGTTGCGAGGCTTACCAGGGTTATCTCGGCGGACGGCCGGTCGACGCCGAACGTTTCGCCGCACTGCTCAAGTAGTCCGCCGGCCGTCGCACCCGGCCGCTCCGCGCCCGGCTCCAGCGACCGTCTGCCCGCTTCTCGTGCTCATGCGAGGGCGTCGCGAACTACAGCGCTTACCTGGCCTGAACCGGGTGCCTCATAATCCGGTCTTAACAGACTGCACGAACGAATATGAGCCAGACGGCTACAAATATCTTGGTGGTCGACGACGACCAGCGCCTGCGCGATCTGCTCAACCGCTATCTCGGCGAGCAGGGGTTTGGCGTGCATTCGGTGGCCACCGCGCCGGCGATGGATAAGGTGATCGGCAAGGAAGACGTCGACATGATCATCCTCGACCTGATGCTCCCGGGCGAGGACGGCATGAGCGTATGCCGCAGGCTGCGGGCGGCCGGCCGGCGCACGCCCATCATCATGCTCACCGCGAAGGGCGACGAAGCGGACCGGATCGCCGGTCTCGATGTCGGCGCCGACGACTACCTGCCGAAGCCGTTCAATCCCCGCGAACTGGTCGCGCGCATCAAGGCCGTGCTGCGACGCCAATCTCCGGTGACATCGTCGCCCGGCGCGCCGGACGAAAGCCGCAAGCCGGTCAAATTCGGCCCGTTCGAGATCAACCTGGCTACGCGCTCGCTCACTCGCGGCGGCAAGCAGGTGGGGCTCACCACGGGGGAATTTGCAATGCTGAAGACGCTGGTGACGCATCCGCGCGTTCCGCTGTCACGCGACCGGCTCATGGAACTGGCCCGCGGGCGGGAATACGGTGTATTCGATCGCAGCATCGATGTGCAGGTATCGAGGTTGCGGCGCATGCTCGAGGAAGATCCTTCTCATCCGCGCTATATCCAGACGGTATGGGGCGTGGGTTACGTATTCGTGCCCGACGAAGACAAGTAGCGCGCCTGGAACATGAACTGGATCCCGCAGTCGCTTTTGTCCCGTTCGGTGCTGTTGATATCGGCGCTTCTGGTGCTGAGCCAGCTGATCTGGTTCGGTCTCTACCGGACTTACAACGTCCGTGCCCAATCGGAATACCTGGCCAGCCAGATCGCCAGCGTCATCAGTACCGTCAGCGTCGCGCTGGAGACCATGCCGGCTTCCGCGCGTCGCAAGTTCAGCGAAAAGCTGCCCGCCCAGCAGAACATCCGATTGCTGCCGGCCACCGCATGGGACGATGAGGAGGTGCCGCTGCCCGAATCGCCGCTGCTGCGAAGCATCAGCGATCATCTCAAACGCGACTTCTCCGGCGACGCACAGGCGCTGGTCATGCTCGAAGATGCCACCCGTGCCTTGTGGATCAAGATCAAAGTCAGGAACCAGGCCTACTGGGTGGTGTTTCCGGCGGAAGCACGCGGTTCTGCGTCGGCGTGGGCGTGGACCGGCTGGAGTATTTTCGGTCTGACGCTGGCGATCGCCGGAGGGTATTTGCTGATGTTGCGGGTCAACCGCCCGTTGCGCGCCCTGGCCGCGGCGGCCGGGGAAATCGGCGCGGGCAAGACGCCCCCGCCATTGGACGAGAACGGTCCGACCGAGATCCGCACGTTATCGCATGCGTTCAATCAAATGACATCGAACCTGAAACAGCTCGATGCCGATCGCGCCGTGCTGCTTGCAGGCATATCGCACGACCTGCGCACACCCCTGTCGCGCCTGCGGCTCGGCGTGGAAATGATCGATGAGAGGCAGGACGGCGGATTGAAGCCGGGCATGATCCTAGACATCGAGGACATGGACGCGATCATCAACCAGTTCCTGGATTTCGCACGGGAAGGCGGCAACGAACCCTCGCGGCAGGGCGAAGACCTGAATCACATCGTATCGAGCGTATGCGAGCGTTATTCGCGCAGGGGCCAACCGATCAGGACGCGATTGGGTACTCTGCCGCCCCTGACGCTGAAGCCGACCGCCACGCTGCGCATGGTCACCAATCTTGTGGATAATGCAGTGCGCTACGGCGGCGGCCAAATCGAGGTGACGACCGAACAGGTCGGCGACTGCGCGGTGCTGCGGGTACTCGATCGCGGTCCGGGCATTCCGGACAACGACGTTTCGCGCGTAATGCAGCCGTTCACGCGCCTCGAGGCTTCGCGCGCCGGCGGCAAGGGGTCGGGCCTGGGACTGGCGATCGTCGAACGCGCTGCCCGCATGCAACACGGCAACGTGAAACTCCTCGGACGCGAGGGCGGTGGACTGGAAGCGCGCGTCGAACTGCCGGTCGTCGTTCCAGAGGCCGCTTGAACGCAATCATCGCAGCGGCCACGCACGAAGGGTCTCGTAATGCGCGCCGTCCGGCATCAGGCGTGAACGGATCAATGCGAATGCTTCGACCTTCCAGTCAATCGGCGCCATCGGTTCCGGCAGCGGCACGCAGTGTGCCTTCCTGACCAGGGTTACGTGCGGCGCGAAGGCCCGACCCTCCAGTTCAAATCCGGCGCCGCGCAGCCAGCCTTCCAGATTTGAGGCCAGATGGCGCAGGGGTGCGGGGATGTGCGACGGGGCCGCCCAGCCAATGCCATTGCGCGCCCAGCATCCCCAATCGTCCAGCGTAAGCAGGAAAGCCGAAGTAAAGATCCCGTCCGGCGGTGCCAGCAGGCGCGGAAGGAATTCCGCGTCGACATCGCCGACGAACGCCAGGGTCAGGTGAATGCTGTCGTCGCGGGTACAGCGGCCGCCCGACACGCAATGCATCTGTCGCGCAGCGTGCGAAAGCCCGGCGCGCACCCGTGCATCCGGCCACAGGGCGAAGAAGACCCTTTGCGTACGGGCGCTCAGCGCCTGCCGGACTGCGCTGCCTGCCGCCATTCGATCAGCGCAATCGCTTCCGCGGCGATGCCCTCGCCGCGACCCGTAAATCCGAGTTTCTCGGTTGTCTTGGCTTTGACGTTCACCCGCCCCTGATCGACGCCCAGATCGGCGGCGATGTTTGCGACCATGGCCGGAATGTGGGGAGCCATCTTCGGTGCCTGCGCAATGATCGTGGAATCGAGATTGACGATTTGATAACCCACATCCTGCAGCAGCTTCGCTACCTGGCGCAGCAACGCCCTGCTGTCGGCGTCCTTGTAGCGGAGATCGGTGTCGGGAAAATGCCGCCCTATGTCACCCAGCCCCGCCGCACCGAGCAACGCGTCGCACACCGCGTGCAGCAGCACATCGGCGTCCGAGTGCCCGTCCAGACCTTTTTCGAATGCAATGCTCACGCCGCCGATGATCAGCGCGCGGCCCCTCACCAGTGCGTGCACGTCGAATCCCTGGCCAATTCTCATTTCTCCGCCCACCTCATATGTTCTTCAGTATCAGCGCGGCCAGCGCAAGATCCTGCGCCTGCGTGACCTTGAGGTTGGTTGCATCGGATTGCACAAGCTTCGGTTTGAGCCCGAGCGCCTCGACTGCAGCCGCCTCATCGGTTGCCTGCGCCAGGTCGCCGGCACGCAACGCGCGCAGCAGCACCTCGTAGCGGAACATCTGCGGCGTCTGTGCCTGCCAGAGTCCGGCGCGGGGCTCGGTACGCACCGAACGCCGATCGCCGCCCGCGCGCTTGAGCGTATCGGCAACCGGGATCGCCAGCAATCCGCCCGAACCATCTTCGCCGACTTCCTCGATCAACCGATCCAGCATCTGCGCACTAAGACAGGGGCGCGCGGCATCGTGCACCAGAATCCAGTCATCGGCCCCGGCCTCACCCGATATACGCTCAAGGGCATTGAGTACCGTTGCGGCACGCGAATCTCCACCCACGTAGAGCGGCTTCATTTTTTCTGCGAACGGCTTCCAGTCGTAAGTCTCGAAAAGGCGATCGTCCGGCGCGAGGGCCGCATAAACGCGATCGATGGCGGAGTGCATGCACAATCGTGCAATGGCGTAATACAGCAGCGGCCGGTCGCCGACCGAAAGATATTGTTTGGGCGATATTCCGCCCATGCGACTGCCGGTGCCGGCTGCGGGAATGACGGCGAGATAGCGGGACATGAATCGGCGAAAGGCTCGCATTATCGGCCGTCGCTCGAACCGCCGCGACCGCCGCCACATTGAATGCCCACGATCTTAATCCACCTTGACACCCAAATGAAAACGAATATCATCGGGCTCCCTTCAATCCGTGTATGTCCACAGGCCATGTTCATTCGCATCTGCGTGCCTGTCGTCCTGCTGGCTGTCACGCTGTCGATTTTCAATCCCGCCCGGGCGGAGGAGAATTTCAACATCGTGTTCAAGGACCACCGCGTCGACCCGCCGGAACTGCAGGTTCCCGCGGGCCGGACCATCACGCTCAGGGTGGACAATCAAGACTCCACGCCGGAGGAATTCGAGAGCCATTCTCTGAAGCGTGAAAAAGTCGTCGCCGGAAAATCGAAAGCCTCCATCAAGATCGGCCCGCTGAAGCCGGGAACGTATGAGATAGTCGGCAAACTCCACGAATCGACGGCCTATGGCCGAATCGTCGCCAAATGAAGGCAGTGCCGGGCAGGTGAAGCGCCGGCTTCCACTATAATTGCGGCTCATTTCCAGGCCGCAACGATGCAACTGCCCCCCCTCGCCCCCGCCCCGGGGGCGCGCACGAGACTTCCCTTACTGCATGATTCCGCCGACGCCCTGGCACTGGCCACCCTTTCGCGCCGCGCCAGGCCGCTGTTGATCCTGTCCGAAACCGCGCACGATGCCGAACGCCTGCGCCTGGAGCTGGCCTTCTTCGCGCCCGAACTGCGGATATTCCTGCTGCCGGACTGGGAAACGCTGCCCTACGACAGTTTTTCGCCGCATCAGGACCTGATTTCGGAGCGTCTCGCCACGCTCTATCAGATCACGCATGCCGCCTTCGACGTTGCCGTGGTGCCGGTTACGACGGCGCTTTACCGTCTGCCGCCCGCGAGCTTCATTGCCGGACACACTTTTTTCCTCAAGCAGGGCGCGAAGCTGCCGGCGGAAACCCTGCGCAAGCAACTGATGCTCGCGGGTTATACGCATGTGACCCAGGTCGTCTCTCCAGGCGAATTCTGTATTCGCGGCGGCGTCATCGACCTGTATCCGATGGGCAGCCCGCTGCCTTACCGCATCGACCTGTTCGATGACGAAATCGAGAGCCTCCGCACCTTCGACGTCGATACCCAGCGCAGCATTTATAAAGTCAACGACGTGCGGCTGCTGCCGGCGCGCGAATTCCCATCGGACGATGCGGCGCGCACCGCGTTCCGCGTCCGTTTCCGGGAAAAATTCGAGGGCGATCCATCCAGGAGCCGGCTCTACAAGGATGTCAGCCAGGGGTTCCTGCCCGCCGGCATCGAATACTACCTGCCGCTGTTTTTCGACCAGACCGCGACGTTGTTCGATTACCTGCCGCCGGGCACGCATATCTGCCTGCATCACGCCGTGTCCGAAGCCGTGCGCCAATTCTGGACGGACACGCAGTCGCGCTACAACCTCTTGCGCGGTGAGCCGGACCGGCCGCTACTGCCGCCGGCCGATCTTTTCCTGCGCGAGGACGAATTCTTCGCCGGCCTGAAACCCTTTCCGCGCATCGAGCTGACCGCGCCTGGTGCGGCGGCGGATCCCGAATTACCTATATCGACAAACACATTGCCATCGGTGGCGGTGGACCGCCGTGCGAATAATCCGCTCTCATTATTGAAGGCGTTCTGCGAGGGCTTCGAGGGGCGCGTGCTGCTGATCGCGGAAAGTCTGGGACGCCGCGAAACCATGCTCGGGCTGCTGCACGAATATCAACTGCGCCCGGCGGTCTGCGAATCCTGGTCGGCGTTCGAGCAGTCGTCCGAGCCGTTGATGTTGACGGTCGGTCCGCTGCATGCCGGTTTCGTCGATCCCGACAATCGCATCGCGATCGTGACCGAAAACGAACTCTATCCGTCCCAGGTACGCACGCGCACGACGCGCGAGCGCCGGATCGCTGCGGAAGGCATGCTGCGCGATCTATCCGAAGTCAAGGTCGGCGACCCCGTCGTGCATTCCCAGCATGGCATCGGCCGCTATCTCGGGCTCGCCACGATGGACCTCGGCGAAGGGGAAACCGAATTCCTGACCCTCGAATACGAAGCCGGCGACAAACTCTACGTGCCGGTATCGCAGCTTGCGGTCATCAGCCGCTACAGCGGCGCGGCGGAAGAAGCCGCACCGTTGCACAAGCTGGGCAGCGGGCAATGGGAAAAGGCCCGCCGCCGCGCCGCCGCGCAGGTTCGCGACACCGCGGCGGAACTTCTGAACCTTTACGCGCAACGCGCGTTGCGCCAGGGTTATGCCTTCAAACTCAAGCCGCACGATTACGAAGCTTTTCGCGAAGGCTTTCCCTTCGAGGAGACCGCGGACCAGGCGGCGGCGATCGATGCCGTGATCGGCGACATGCAGAGCGGCCGGCCGATGGACCGGCTGATTTGCGGCGACGTTGGCTTCGGCAAGACGGAGGTGGCGTTGCGCGCGGCGTTCGTCGCCGTCGCCGACGGCAAACAGGTCGCTGTGCTGGTGCCGACCACCTTGCTCGCGGAACAGCATTTCCAGACCTTCTCGGACCGCTTCGCTGACTGGCCGGTCAGGATCGTGGAGCTTTCCCGCTTCCGCTCGACCAGGGACACTTCCGCCGCACTCGAAGGACTGGCCGAGGGACGGGTCGATATCGCCATCGGCACGCACAAACTGCTGTCGCGCGGCGTGGAGTTCAAGAACCTGGGACTGACCATCATCGACGAAGAGCATCGTTTTGGCGTGCGACAGAAGGAACAGCTCAAGGCCTTGCGCGCGGAAGTGGACGTGTTGACCCTGACGGCGACACCGATCCCGCGCACGCTGGCGATGTCGCTGGAAGGATTGCGGGATTTTTCGGTGATCGCCACCGCACCCCAGCGGCGATTGGCAATCAAGACTTTCGTTTCCACGATTGGCGACGGACTCATCCGCGAGGCCGTGCTGCGGGAACTCAAACGCGGCGGCCAGGTGTATTTCCTGCACAACGAGATCGACTCCATCCATCACATGGAGGATCGCCTGCTGAAGCTGCTGCCGGAAGCGCGTATCCGCATCGCGCACGGCCAGATGCCGGAGCGCGAACTGGAACTGGTGATGCGCGACTTCTACCAGGCGCGCTTCAATGTTCTGCTTTGCACGACCATCATCGAAACCGGCATCGACGTGCCGACCGCCAACACGATCATCATGAATCGCGCCGACAAATTCGGCCTGGCGCAACTGCATCAACTGCGCGGCCGCGTCGGCCGCTCGCATCATCAGGCCTACGCCTACCTGCTGACGCCGGACGAGGATGCCGTGGGTTCCCAGGCGAAGAAGCGGCTCGAAGCGATCCAGATGATGGAAGAACTGGGATCGGGTTTTTATCTGGCGATGCATGACCTGGAGATCCGCGGTGCCGGCGAAGTGCTCGGCGAATCCCAGAGCGGCGAAATGCAGGAGGTCGGCTTCGCGCTTTACGCCGAAATGCTCAACGCCGCGGTCAAATCGCTGAAGGCCGGCAAGGAGCCGGAACTATCGGGCAATTTCAATCTCGGCACCGAGATCAATCTGCACACGCCGGCATTGCTGCCCGAGGACTACTGCGCCGACATCCACGAACGCCTGGTGCTCTACAAGCGTCTGGCCGACTGCGAGACGCTCGAGGATCTGGAAGCCATGCAGGAGGAACTGGTGGACCGATTCGGACTTCCGCCCGAACCGGCGAAATGCCTGCTCGAAACGCACCGCCTGCGCATCGCATCGAAGGCGTTCGGCATTGTGCGCATCGACGCCGGACCGGAGACGCTGGTCCTGCAATTCATCCCCAACCCGCCGATCGATCCATTGAAAATCATTCGTTTGGTGCAGTCACGCAAGAATTTCAAGCTGAGCGGACCGGATCGCTTGCGCATCGAAGCCGCCATGCCCGATGTATCGGCGCGCACGGCGCAGGTGCGTTCGGTACTGAAAGAACTCGCATAGGCCGTCCCGGCGCAGGCCGGCGTGGATCGGGTGGCGCTCAATCCCATCTGTTGTCGCGAATGTAAACCTTGCCGTCCTCGACCTTGACGGGAAACGTCGGCGTGGGCTCGTATGCGGGAGGGGAAAGCGCTTCGCCCGTTCTGACGCAGAAGCGTGCGCCGTGCCGCGGACAGACGATCTCGTCGCCCTCGATCGGGCTGCCGCTGGTCAGTACCGTGCCGTCGTGGGTGCAGATATCCTCGATCGCGTAAAACTCTCCGTTGACATTGAACACTGCGGCGATGCTGCCGTCGAGATCGACGGTCTCGTAGTGGCCGGGCTGGATGGCTGCGGCTTCGGCAACAAAAATCCAGTCAGACATGAAAAGCCGTGATTGGTGATTAGTGAATAGTGATTGGAAGAGACTCGGACAAGCGGGTGCTTTTACCAGTCACCATTTACCAATCACCAGTTGCCGCCGTTATACGGCAACGACTTCCATCTCGGGATCGATGCGCTTGACCAGTCCTTCGATGCCGGCCAGCGTGCCGGAAATCGAGCTCGGGCAAGTGCCGCAGGCACCCTGGTAGTGGACTTTCAGCGTGCTGCCTTCCAGGCCGACAACGTAGAGGTCGCCGCCGTCGCCCTGCAGAAAAGGCCGCACCTCTTCGTCGAGCAACTCGTTGATCTGATCGAGCTTGAGTTTGTCGCTTTCGGACATTACAGCCCCGCCGCCTTCGTCTTCCGCCAGCCAGGCCGCCGCCTTGGCAAATTCTTCCGAGGCTTTCTGCGCGGCCGGGGCTTCACGGATCGGCGTCGCCACCTCGCGCAGCAGGTTCTGCCAGTCGGCCTCACCGTCCTGCGTCACCGTAATCCAGTTGTCGATGTAGAACACGTTGGTCACATGCGGGATGGCGAACAGCTTCGTCGCGAGTTCATCGCGCTGTGCCTGCTCCTCATTTTCGAACGAGCGCGCCAGGCCATTGGTCAGCGGCTCCTTGAGGACGAACTTGCGCGCATTCGGATTCGGCGTGTACTCGAGGTCGGCGATCTTGGGCATCAGCGTTCGGTCGCGACCGGATCGCGGTCGCCTTCGGTGGATATGGTTGCTTCGGAATTGAGGGCGGCGTGCAGCGTGTGCCACGGCAGGATCGCGCATTTCACACGCGAGGGCAGATCGCGGACTCCGGCGAATACGCTCAAGCGTCCAAGGTGATTCGGCTGGCTGCCCGTGTCAAGCAGCCCGATCGCCATGTCGCGAAATTCGCGGATCAGCTCTTCGGCTTCCTGCACGCTCTTGCCCTTGACGTTCGTGGTCATCATCGACGACGAAGCCTTGCAGATCGCGCAGCTCTCGCCTTCGAATGCAATGCTCCCGACCTTGTCGCCGTCGAGCTTCAGCGACAGCCAGATGTGATCGCCGCACAGCGGATTCAGTCCCTCGGCCTGATGGCTCGCGTCGGCAAGCTTGCCCCAGTTACGCGGCTTCTTGTTGTGATCGAGGATCACTTCCTGGTAGAGATTCTTGGAATTCATGACCGGTTCGATCGGAGGAGGCTCAGCCGAAAATTTTCCGGACCTTGTGAATGGCTCCCACCAGCGCATCCACTTCCGGCATCGTGTTGTAAAGGTAGAACGACGCGCGCGCGGTGGCCGGGATACCGAAGCGCTGCATGACCGGCTGCGCGCAGTGATGCCCGGTGCGCACCGCAACGCCTTCCTCGTTGAGAATGGTGCCGACGTCGTGCGGATGCACGCCCTTCACGGTGAACGAGAGCACGCCGGCCTTTTCCCTCGCCGTCCCGACGATACGCACGTCCTTCAGTTGCCTGAATGCTTCGGTTGCATAGACAGTCAGATCATGCTCATGCGCCGCTATCCGGTCCATGCCCACGCTTTCCAGATAGTCGACCGTCGCCCCCAGACCGATCCCCGCGGCGATCGGCGGCGTTCCGGCTTCGAACTTGTGCGGGATCACGTTGTAGGTCGTCTTCTCGAACGTCACAGACAGGATCATGTCGCCGCCGCCTTCGAAGGGCTTCATTTTCTCGAGCAGGGCCGCCTTCCCGTAAAGGATGCCGATACCCGTGGGCCCGCACATCTTGTGGGCGGAGAAGGCGTAAAAGTCGCAGTCGAGATCCTGCACGTCCACCTTCATATGCGGAATCGCCTGCGCCCCATCGACCAGCACAGGCACGCCGTGCTCATGCGCAGTCTCGATCATTGCCTTGACCGGATTGATGGTGCCCAGCGCATTGGAAACGTGAGTAATGGCAACGAGCCTGGTGCGACTGTTGAAGAACTTTCGATAATCCTCGAGCAATAATTCGCCCGCGTCGTTGCAGGGAATCACCCGCAGTTTCGCGCCCTTCTCTTCGCACAGCATCTGCCAGGGCACGATATTGGAATGGTGCTCAAGCTGCGAGACGATAATTTCGTCGCCGGCGCCGATGAACGCCCGTCCGTATCCGTGCATCACCAGGTTCACCGAGTCCGTCGTGCCGCGCGTATAAATAATTTCGCGCGCTTCCTTCGCATTGATGAAGCGCTGGATCTTGGCGCGAGCGCCCTCATAGGCGGCCGTCGCAGTTTCCGACAGATAGTGCACGCCGCGATGGATGTTGGCATGTTCGGCCGTCTGGTAGTGCACCAGCCGGTCGATCACTTGCTGGGGCATCTGGCTGCTGGCAGCGTTGTCCAGGTAAGCGAGCGGCTTGCCGTTGACCTTGAGTTTCAATATCGGGAAACCAGCGCGAATGCGCTCGATATCGAGTGCACCGGAAGGTCGGACTGTCTGAAGAACGGAACTGCTGGCGGTCATGCTGTTTCTCTCGTCTGTGTCTGTTCGAGGACGGTCTTTTCCAACTGGTCCACGAGGGACTTCACCGGGATGCGCTCGATGACCTGCGCGGCAAACGCATAAGTCAGCAGGTTGCGGGCCGCCGTATCCGAAAGGCCGCGGCTTTTGAGATAGAACAGTTCATCTGCATCGATCTGCCCAACCGTGGCGCCGTGCGCGCATTTGACGTCGTCGGCGAAAATCTCCAGTTGCGGCTTGGTATCGACATGCGCCTTGTCGGAGATTAGCAGGTTGCGCGATTGCTGTCCGGAGTCTGTCTGCTGGGCGCCCTGGCGCACCAGAATCTTGCCGTTGAACACGGCATGCGCACCGCCGCCGACCACGGTCTTATGCAGTTGCCGGCTCCGGCCATGCGCGTATGCATGGTCGATGCTGCTATGCATGTCCGCCAGTTGCCGTCCGCTGATCAATGCCAGCCCGTCGATGGAGAATTCCGTCCCCTCACCCGCCTGGACGACCGACAGGTTGTGCCGGGAAATACGCGCACCTATCGCCATCGTCCAGCTGGCGTAATAACCGTTGCGAGCCGCCCTCACCGAAGTGTTGGCGATATGGAATGCGGTCGATGCCTCGCGCTGCAGTTTGACGTGGGATACCCGGGCGTTTTCGCCCACATAAATCTCGCTCACCGCGTCGGTCAGATAAGTTCCATCGGCAAGGCTGACGAAATCTTCGATGAC
>DATFUO010000218.1:0-4557 GCA_035260785.1 Burkholderiales bacterium | reverse complement strand
CCGCCGGCGTCGTATCCCAGATCGGGCAACTCGAACGCAAACTCCTGCACCTCCACGCGTTTGATACGACTCATTGATTTTCCTCTGGTTGAATGGCCGCCACGGGCGACGATGATCTTCTGCAAAAACAAGCCTTCGCCGCGCAAGGCGCAACACCACGCTAGATTGTATATTTGACGAGGATGCGCGCCAGGCGCGCCTTCTGACTGTTCCAGTGCATGAAGCGCTGGCAAACCTCTTTTGCGTCGGCCTGGGCGCGTTCGTAGAAGGCGTCGACAAATTTCGCGGCACCGGCATCCTGCCCGATCTGCACTCTTGCATCCGCCCAGGGCTGCTGGGAATCTTCCGGCCGGGTGAAAACCTGGACCTCCGTAACGACCGCCGCAGCGGGAATGATCGCGCAGACAGAAGCATGAATGGCGTTGCTTTCGCCACATCCCGCGGACGATTCAGGCGCGGGGTGACCAGTGACGCAGGGCGGCAATCCAATGACCGCGGCAACGCCTTGCGTCCCGCGAATGCGCTCGGCGGCGAGCCTTGCGTCCGCGCCAGTCTGATCGTTCTTCTGCACTCCGGCTCGCTCGAGCCGCTCGGCGGCCTCCCCGATATCGCGCAACCGTGACTGCATTTCCTGTCGCAGCGCCTTGTCGTCGCCGCGATCACGGAATGTCTGGTACTCGGCAAAGGCATAGCCACCGACCGCCGCGGCCAGCATCAGGGCGAAAATCGCCAGCCAGTTGCCGGTCTTGCGAGTGGCCGGCTTGCCAGCCGCGCGCTCCGCGGCCTGGCGACGGGCATTGACCAGCAACTGGAACAGGGCTGTGGCGAACGTTGCGCTCGCGCCGATCAGCGCGGCCATTACGGGATCGGAAAAATTCATGGTTATGCGATGCTACCTTCTCGAAAGAAGCTCTGGAAGAGCCTCGGGCGGACGCTGCCCTCCTGTCAGTGCTATAGTTTCGTCCGGTTCCACGCCTGAACGACAATGCAACTCGATCTGAATTACGGCCGCGACCACTATCCGCTCGAACTGCCCGATGACTGGGATGTGACCGTCATCCGCAAGCCTGTTATGCCGCTGGAGCCGGATCCGGCCGGCGCCGTGCGCAAGGCGCTGGCGCAACCCGTCGGGGCAAGTCCGCTGGCCAACGCGGCACGCGGACTGAAATCAGCCTGCATCCTGATCTGCGACATTACCCGGCCGGTGCCAAACGGACTATTCCTGCCGGAAATTGTCCGGCAACTGCTCGATGCCGGCATGAAGCCCGGCGCCATCACCGTGCTCGTGGCCACGGGTTTGCATCGTCCCAACGAGGGCGCGGAACTCGAGGAACTGGTCGGCGATCCCTGGGTGCTGGAGACGGTGCGCGTGGTGAATCACTTCGCGCGCGACGACTCGGCGCATGTGGAACTCGGCCGAACACCGCGCGGAACGCCGGTCAAACTTGACCGCCGCTTCGTCGAGGCCGACCTGAAAATCGCGACCGGACTGGTCGAACCGCATTTCATGGCCGGCTATTCCGGCGGGCGCAAGGTGATCGCTCCGGGTGTGGCGCACCGGGACACCATCACGACGTTCCACAGTGCGCGTTTCATGTCACATCCGAAGGCCGACAACTGCATCCTGGAAGGCAATCCGTTGCACGAGGAGCAGATCGCGATCGTGCGCATGCTCGGGTCTGTGCTGGCGGTGAATACCGTCATCGACGAGCATCGGCGGCTGTCTTTTGTCAATTACGGCGAGATCATCGAGAGCCATCGCCAGGCCGTCGCGTTCACCCAGCGTTACGCGCGCGTGCCGATCGGCCGCCGCTTCCAGACCGTGGTCACCAGCGCCGCCGGCTATCCGCTGGACAAGACGTACTACCAGACGGTGAAAGGCATGGTCGGACCGATTGACATCCTCGAGCCCGGCGGCAATCTGGTGATCCTGTCGGAGTGTTCCGAGGGCCTCGGATCGGACGAATATGCCGATGCGCAACGCCGCCTGATCGCGCTCGGCGCAGACGGATTCTTTGCCGACATCAGCCGCAAGCAGTTTGCCGACATAGACGAGTGGCAAACGCAGATGCAGTTGAAGCCGATGAAAGCCGGTGCCGTGCATTTGTATGCCGGCGGCCTGGGGGCGTCGGATCGTGCCCTCACCGGCGTCAACCTGATCGACTCGGTCGAAGACACTTTGCAGCGCTGCATCGAACAAAGCGGGGATCACGCCCTGGCTGTAATCCCTGAAGGGCCGTATGTCGTGCCCTACTACCAGCCGGCCTGAGGAGAAAGCAATGATCGAAGACCGAATCGAAGTCAACATCGCGGGCGGACTAGATGTTGCCCTGCCGCGCATGGTCAACGTGCGCCAGAAATTCGATGCCACGCATCTGGGCGACATTCCGGCGACGGTCGCCCGGGAATTCCAGCGCCCCGAAGTGCGCGGCACGGTGAAACCCGGGCAGGTGATCGCAGTCGGCTGCGGCAGCCGCGGCGTCGCCAACATCGCGACCATCACCAAGTGCGTGATTCGCGAATTGCAGGCGCTTGGTGCCAAGCCATTCATTTTTCCGGCCATGGGCAGCCATGGCGCCGCCACCGCCGAAGGCCAGAAGAACGTGCTGGAAGGCTACGGCATTACCGAAGCGTCCATGGGCGTGCCGGTCAAGGCAACCATGGACACGGTCATTGTCGGCAAACTCGACGACGGCACCCCGGTGCACATGGATCGCTTCGCGGCCGAAGCCGACGGCGTCGTCGTCATCAACCGCATCAAGCCGCACACGGCCTTTCGCGGGCCAACCGAAAGCGGCGTCACCAAGATGCTGTCGATCGGCATCGGCAAGATCACCGGGGCCGCCACTTATCACCAGCATGGCATGGACACGTTCCCCACGCTGTTGCCAAAGGTGCGCGACGTGAATCTCGCCAAGCGCAATGTGCTGCTCGGCGTGGGCATTGTCGAAAACGCGCACGACCAGACCGCCGTCATTGAAATCATGCCGGCCGGCCGGATTGCGACGCGTGAACCGGTCCTGCAGGAAATGGCGAAGAGCCTGATGCCGCAACTTTACTTCGACGACATCGACGTGCTGATCATCGACGAGATGGGCAAGAACATCAGCGGGGCCGGTTTCGACCCGAACATCACGGGACGCAACCGCCGCGCCGTAAAATGGAATTTCGGGCCGAAGGTCAAGAAAATCGTCGTGCTCGGATTGACCCCTGAAACGCATGGCAACGCCACCGGAATGGGCGGGGCGGACATCATTACCATGCGGCTGTTCAAGGCAATCGATATTCCGTCGACCTACGCCAACATCATTACCTCGATGAACCTCGACGGCGGGGCGATTCCCATCGTCATGAACACGGAACGCGAGGCGATTCAACTGGCGGCAAAAACAGTCGTGCGGGTCAAGCCGGAAAATTGCCGGATCGTGCGCATCCGCAACACCCTCGATATCGCTCAGATCCAGGTATCGGAACCTCTGCTCGGCGAAGTTCGCGCCGGTCCCGGGCATTTCCAGATCTCTTCCCCCGCAGCGGCGTTTGCATTCGATGCCGAAGGCCGGTTGGCGCCGCTGCCGTCGGCGCACGAACCGTCAACCCTGGCCGCCGCGGCGCGTTAGCGCGAATGCTCCCCGGACTCGGGGAGCATTCAAAACACCATGCCCAGGGGAGTTACATGAAAAAGATCCTATTGCTGCTCAGCCTTGCGCTTCTCGCGATGCCGGCTATGGCCGCCACCGCACAGCAGGACAAGATGAAGAACTGCAATGCCGATGCCGCCAAGCAAGAACTGAAGGGTGACGCACGCAAGAGTTTCATGAAAGAGTGCCTCGCCGCAAAGAAGGAAACTGCGGCAGAGCCGAAGAAGGAAATGACGCCACAGCAGGCCAGGATGAAACAGTGCAACGCCGATGCGGTCGCGAAGGGCCTCAAAGGCGACGAGCGCAAGAAATTCATGAGCGATTGCCTGAAAACCAAAAAATAAGCCGCTTGCATTGCCAACAGCCCCGCCTTGTGCGGGGCTTTTTATTGTGCCGGGTTAGAATCGCCGCATGGTCAGGGCAATATCCAAAGCGGACAAACTCAGGATCGGCTTCGCCGGTGCCGGCGCGATCAGCCAGTATCATCTGGCCGGATGGTCGGAAATGCCCGATGCGCAAGTTGTCGCAATTTGCGATATCGACGAAGCAAAGGCCCGCGCCAAGGCGCAGGCCTTCAACATTCCCAACGTCTACACCGATTTCCGGACGATGATCGAGAGCGAAAAGCTCGACGCCGTCGACATCGCCACGCCGGTCGGCACGCACGCCGAACTTACCCGTCTCGCCGCGGATGCGGGATTGCACGTCTCCTGCCAGAAACCGCTGACACCCACGGTGCGCGAGGCGGAAGAGTTGATCGCTTACGTCGGCGAACGCGTGCGTTTCATGGTGCACGAGAATTATCGCTTCCGGCCGCACTACGTGACGATCCGCGAATGGCTCGAGCAGGGTCGGGTCGGCAAAATCACCCAGGCGCGGATGACGGTGCGCAGCCAGGGTATGATCGAAGTCAACGGCG
>DATFUO010000217.1:0-10489 GCA_035260785.1 Burkholderiales bacterium | reverse complement strand
TGAACATACGCCCCGGGATCAAGCTGATCGATGAGCGCGAGGGATCCGGAAGAGCAGCGGAAGAGGGCTGCCAGGTCACCTATAATCTTCGCGCCTTTTTGAGCAAAGGCGAAGAGGTCATGGTTACGAAAACTGCAATGTGGCGCCTGACTGCGCAGTCGAGGGGGACTTGCGCAGGAGCGGGACGTACCCATGGATACTGACGTCCTCGTCGTCGGAGCCGGCCCGACCGGGCTGATGCTCGCGAATCAGCTCGTTCGCCGGGGCGTACGCGTGCAGATCATGGACCGGCACCCCGGGCCGTCGCTTCAGACCAGAGCATTGGGCGTGCAGGCACGCACGCTCGAGATCTATTCCCACCTCGGCATCGTCGATCGCGCGCTCGAACTGGGCAAACGCGCCACCGGCGCCAACATCTGGTCCCTGGGGAAGAAAGCGGCGCGCATTCCGCTGGGCGCCATCGGGAGCGTGATCAGTCCCTATCCCTTCCTCCTGATCCTGGGCCAGGACGACAACGAACGCCTGCTGGGCGACGCCCTGCGCAACCTGGGCACGACGGTATGCTGGAACACGGAGTTGGTGGGGCTTGGGCAGGGATCCGATCGGGTCCGCGCGACGCTGAGGCAACCGGATGGCATGACGCGGGAAATCGCAGCGGCGTGGGTTGCCGGGTGCGACGGCGCCCACAGTGCGGTGCGCGACATCAACGGGATTGCCTTCGAGGGCGCGCCTTACGAGCACGTGTTCTTCGTCGCGGACACCGAACTGACCGGCGGGATGGTGCCGGACGAGTTGAACGTCTATCTGTGGCGCCAGGGTTTTCATCTGTTCTTCCCGATGCGCGGCACCAACCACTGGCGCATCGTTGGCATCGTGCCGCGGGAGATGCGCGGAGGTACGGAGGTCACTTTCGAAGACGTTGTCCCTTCCATGCAAAAGGAAGCGGGGTCCGGGCTGTCGTTCCAGCAGTGCACCTGGTTCTCGACCTACCGTATCCATCACCGGCGCGCCGGGCGTTTCCGCGACCGCCGCTGTTTCCTGCTCGGCGACGCGGCACACATCCACAGCCCAGTCGGTGCGCAAGGCATGAATGCCGGCTTGCAGGACGCGTACAACCTGGCATGGAAGCTGGCGCTCGTCGTCTCAGGTCGTGCAGGCGAAGCGCTGCTCGACTCGTACGAGGAAGAGCGGATTCCCGTCGCGAAGCGATTGCTGAGCACAACAGATCAGGCTTTCTCGTTGATCGTTTCCGACAATCCGCTGGCGGGACTGTTCCGCACGCGCGTCCTGGTGAGGATCATGGCTTTCGCGATGGGGTTCGCCAGGATTCAGAGGTTGGCATTCCGCACTATTTCCCAGACCGGAATCCATTATCGTGAAAGCCGGTTGTCGGAAACGCAGGCCGGCCTTGCGGGCGCCGCGCCGCGTGCCGGTGATCGTTTTCCATGGTTGCGGCTCAAGTTCTCGCCGGACGGCCCGACCGAGGACCTGTTTCAGAAACTCGACGACACGCGATTCAATCTGATCCCGTTCGGGCAACGCACGCCACAAGAGGGGACGCCGGCCCTGGATGATCTATTGCGCATCCACACCATTCCCCACGATCCCGCCAACGACCGGGAACTCGCGCGCGTGCAGATTCCTCAGCCTTCCTTCTACCTTCTGCGGCCGGATGGTCATGTCGGCCGTGCCGGAACGCATCTGGATACCGTCACGATAACGCGCTACATTTCCGATCGCCTTCATCTTGGAAGCCCACCGCTCAGGTGAGACCGGAGCCGGGCTGCGCTGAATGCGCGCACAAGCATGCGGTCGGCGGGTAAACTTGCCATGCTGCCGCCCATAAAAAAACAATGACTGGAGGAACGAACATGAGCGCATTCCGCGGTTTCGTCTGGAGTTCGATACTCGCGTTCTCCACGGCTGCCGTAACCTCGGCTGCGGATTTGCCGACGGCTTCGCCGGAGGCGCTCGGCTTTTCGTCTCAGCGGCTCGCGCGCATCGGCCCGGTTATCAACGGGGAGATCGAAAAGGGTCAATATCCGGGCGCCGTGATACTGGTCGCGCGCAAGGGCAAGGTCGTCTACTTCGACACCTTCGGCCAGCTCGACCCCGCGAGCGGCAAGCCCATGCCGAAGGACGCGATCTTCCGTCTTTATTCGATGACCAAGCCGTATACCTCGGTGGCGGCGATGATGCTGATGGAAGAAGGCAAGCTGCGCCTGACCGATCCCGTCTCCAGATATATTCCGGCGTTCGCCAATTTGCAGGTCAGCGTGCCGGCGACGGACCCGTATACCGGCGCGACGAAATACGTGAACGTACCCGCCGATCGCGAAGTCAATATCCAGGATCTGCTCCGACATACGTCGGGATTCGTGTACGGGCCTTATACCTCGCACCCGAAAGTCAAGGAGCTTTACGCGAAGGAAGGCGTCGACTGGAAGGATGTGACGCCCGCCGAGCAGATCGAGCGATTAGCCAAGGTGCCGCTCGCCCACCAGCCGGGCACCACGTTCGAATACAGCCTTTCGGTCGACGTGCTCGGCCGCGTGATCGAAGCGATATCCGGCATGACCCTCAGCCAGTTCCTCCAGGAGCGGATTTTCATGCCGCTGGCCATGACGGACTCGGCGTTCATCGTGCCGCCGGAAAAACGCGATCGTCTGGCCCAACCTTTCGCGACCGATAAGGCGACCAATACGCCGATCAATCTGCTCGACGTGACGCTGCCGCAGAAAAACGACGCGGGCGGAGCGGGAAGCGTGGGCACCGCCGCGGACTATGCCCGCTTCCTGCAGATGCTGATCAACGGCGGGCACCTCGATGGCGTGCGCCTGCTGAGTCCGACCACCGTGAGATACATGACCGCGGACCATCTCGGTCCGGATATCAAGTTCTCGGGCGTGACTACTCTGCCCGCGGGCACCGGCTTCGGGCTCGGTTTCGCGGTGCGGCGGGAAACGGGACGGTTTGAAGTCACCGGGAATGCGGGCGAATACTACTGGGCGGGGGCGGCGGGCACGGGCTTCTACGTCGATCCAACGGAGGAACTGATTTGCGTGTGGATGACCCAGGGTCAGCCGGGCATGGCGCGGCGCTACGACCGTTATCTGTTCAAGCAGATGGTGTATCAGGCCATCAACTATTGATGCACACAGGGCCTGTCGAAGGGAATACGCAAATTGAACACGGCCACTGCGCCGCGATCCGGTAAGATTCGCACTTGAACGGTGATCCGATTACACAATGTCATTCCTTGCTATTTTATTTACGCTGCTGATCGAGCAGGTTCGCCCGCTCAGCCCCCGCAACGCGGCGCATCGCTTGTATCTGCGCTACGTCAATTCCATCGGCAATCATTTCAATGCCGGGCAGCGGGATCAGGGCATGGTGGCCTGGCTGCTGGCTGTGCTGCCGTGGGTGTTGGGGTCCATCGCGATCCATTATTTCCTGCTGGACCTCAGCATTTCAGCGGCATGGGTGTGGAGCGTCGCGGTGCTCTATCTGACAATGGGATTTCGCCAGTTCAGCCACGCATTCACCGAGATTGTCGAAGCGCTGCGCGTCGGCGATCTGGACCGGGCGCGGGTTCTGCTATCCGATTTTCGCGGCGAATCGGCTGCAGAATACAGCGGCACGGAGATAGCCAAGGTGGCTATCGAAGAGGGTCTCGTCAATTCGCATCGCCATGTATTCGGCGTCATCTTCTGGTTCCTGATCCTGCCTGGACCTGGCGGCGCGCTGCTCCATCGCCTGGCCGGGATTCTCGAGCAGAAATGGGGCTCGCGTTCATCGCAGGACTACGGCGATTTCGGCATCTTCGCCCGGAAGTTTTTTTACTACATCGACTGGATCCCCGTGCGGCTCACGGCGATGAGTTTCGCCGTTGCCGGCGATTTCGAGGATGCCGTGTACTGCTGGCGCTCGCAGGCGACGACATGGTGGGATCCGGAGCAGGGTGTGGTGCTCGCGAGCGGTGCAGGGGCACTGGGCGTGCGTCTGGGCGAAACGTTGCACCATCACGGCACCGTGAATTTCCGTCCCGAACTCGGGCTCGGCGACGATGCGGATGTGAACACGATGACGAGCGCGGTCGGAATGATCTGGCGCGCGCTGGTGATGTGGATGTTGATCCTCGCGCTGACCACCGTTGCGCGCTGGGTTGGCGTATAGAGACTAGAATTTCCTGCCCGAGTCGATCTCCCGGACCAGTTTGCGGTAAGCCTCAAGCCTGCGCGTATCGATCCTTCCTTCAGCCTGCGCCTGCAAAATTGCGCAGCCGGGTTCCACTAGGTGGCGGCAGTTGTGAAAGCGGCAATGGCCCAGCAACGGCCTGATTTCGAGGAATGCCCCGGCAATGTCCTGCTGCGTCAGGTGGTGCAGCCCGAATTCCTGCATGCCCGGGGAATCGATCAGATCGGACCCGGCGTCCAGGTGATAGAGCCTCGCATGGGTAGTGGTATGCCGGCCCGAATCGAGCGCCGCCGAAATCTCCGCGGTGGTGGCGCCGGTTCCCGGAATCAGCGCATTGATGATGGTCGATTTTCCCATGCCGGACTGCCCGATCAGCACGCTCACGTGTCCGTTCAGCAGCGGGCGCAGCGGTGAAATGTCGCGCTTGGCCGACAATGGAACGACACGATAGCCGAGGTTGGAATACAGGGTCAGGCGATCCATGGCGACCGCGCTTTCACCTGCCAGGTCGAACTTGTTCAGTACGATGACCAGCGAGAGCCGCTGATTTTCCGCAGCCGCGATGCAGCGATTCAGCAACTCCTCGTAGAAACTCGGTACGACGGCGAGCACGATGACGATCTGCGTGACGTTGGCGGCGATGATCTTCTGGCGGAATTGATCGGAGCGATACAGCAACGCGGAGCGCGGGTCGACGGCTTCGACAACGCCCTGGCCTGGCGCCGTGCGCGCGATCTCGACGCGATCGCCGCAGGCCAGCGTGCTGCGTTTGCCGCGCGGGAAACAGGTCAGGATTTCGGAACCGGGAAGTTCGACCAGGTACTGCCGGCCGAACGTGCCGACGACGAGGCCGTGGTGCAGGGCGGGTTTTGCGCTCAACGCTTATTCAATCACAACGCTAACCGCAGAGGACGCGGAGGACGCAGAGGAAGAACAATGGATGAAATTCGAAGGAAATGCACGGTTTCTGGAGGAAATCTGAGGACTGGGAGTATTGAAAAAGAAATTTTGGCTAACCGGACGTTCCGCGATCGATCTTGTCTCGATTCCTATCTACACTATTCTTGTTCTTCCTCCGCGTCCTCCGCGGTGAGAGCGAGTCAAAGGTCGAACAACGCATCGATTTTTGCGGCGCAGATGAAATCATTCTCTGAAATGCCTTTGATCGCGTGCGTCATGTAGGCCACCGTGGCCTGGCTATAACCGACTGCGATATCAGGATGATGGTCCTCGCGATGCGATATCCATGCCGAGGCATTGACGAACGCCATGGTCTCGTAGTAATTCTTGAACTTGAACGTCTTCTGCACCAATCCGTTTTTGTACTCCCAGCCGGACAGGCCTTTGAGCATGTGGCCGATCTGTGCGGTCGTCATCGGCGCCACGCCACCCTCGCAGGGTTTGCATTTCTTCCTGACCAGCCCATCCGATATCTCGCTCATTGCATTTCCCATGAAGACAGAAGAATGATTTTTTCAACACGAAGGACACGAAGGTAACGAAGGAGAACAAAAACCGAAACGGAGGTAAAAACTGAGAGTAAATCTTGGGGTTTTGGCGCACATATCGTCGCTCATTGGTAACCTAATCGAAGTACCAGACCAATTCTTTTGCTTTCCTTCGGGTACCTTCGCGTTCTTCGTGTTGGCGCATTTCAGATTCAAGCTTTAACCATCTGCTCAAGCCGGGCGATGCGGATTGAAGCAGGCGGATGGGAATCGTAGAACGCCGAATGCAAGGGATCGGGCGTCAGTGTGGAAGCATTGTCCTTGTACAGTTTCACCAGGGCATGGACGAGGTCGCGGGCTGGCGTGAATTTCGCGGCGTACTGGTCGGCCTCGAATTCGTGCTTGCGCGAGTACATCGCCATCAGGGGCTGGAGCAGGAAAGTTAATACCGGCATGACCATGAAGAACAGGGTCAGCGCCATGGCGTCGGTGGCGGGGAAGCGGACGTTGAGCCCGTGATAGAACCACTCTTGGTTCTTGAGAAGGCCCAGCAGGAAGAAGAAGATCAGCGAGAACACCGCCATGAGCGCGAGCCGCTTGATCACGTGGCGCATGCGGAAATGTCCGAGTTCGTGTGCCAGCACCGCTTCGATCTCGGCGATGTCCAGCCGCGACAGCAACGTGTCAAAGAACACGATGCGCTTGGATTTCCCGAAGCCCGTAAAATAGGCATTGCCGTGGCTGCTGCGTTTCGACCCGTCCATCACGAACAGGCCGCTGGAGGTAAAGCCGCAGCGCGCGATCAGATTCTCGATCCGAGATTTCATTTCACCGTCCTGCATCGGCGCGAACTTGTTGAACAGCGGCGCGATCACGCTGGGTGCGATGAACTGTACGAAGAGCATGAAGACGATCGCTACCAGCCACACGTACAGCCACCAGAGTTCGCCCATTCCTGCCATCAGCCACAATACGGCGAACAAGAGCGGCAATCCGAGTATGGTGCCGACCGCCGCCTGTTTGGCAAGATCGCCGAAGAACATCCCCAGTGTCATCTTGTTGAAGCCGAACCTGCTTTCGATGCCGAAGGTTCGGTACAGGTCGAACGGCAGTTCGATGATCGACAGGACAACAGTCAGGATCGCGACGAAACCGACGCCGCGCAGAATTCCGGACGCAATAAAAGACGCAGCCAGATCGTCGATCGCCTGAAGCCCGCCACCGAAAGTCAGGATCAGCAGGACCCCCGCATCGAAAACCACAGCCTTCATATTGAGGCGCGTCTTCGCGCTGCTGTAGTCCGCAGCCTTCTGGTGGGCCTCCAGACCGATGTCACTCGAGAATGCAGCGGGAACGGCGCCGCGATTGGCCTGAATATGGCGAACATGGCGCGACGCGAGCCACAGGCGCAGCCCTGTGGCGGTCACTAACGCGGCAAGAAACAGGGCGGCGAATTCGTTCATGGATGTCGCATAGGGTCTGTGACAAAATGAGGCCGAGAAAATTCGGCAAAGACTCGAAAGATTATGGCACAGGATCCCGGCAACCTGATCTGGATCGACATGGAAATGAGCGGGCTCAGCCCCGACAATGACCGTGTCCTCGAAGTGGCGATCGTCATCACCGATGCGCAGTTGAGCGTAGTAGCCGAAGGACCCGTCAAGGTTGTCCACCAAGCCGACGATGTTTTCGAGCGCATGGATTCATGGAACAAATCCACGCACAAGAAATCCGGCCTCATCGACCGGGCAAAGGCGGCGACCCAGGACGAAGCGCAAGTAGAGGCGGAGTTGATTGCTTTCCTCCTGCAGTACCTGCCGCAGGGCGCCTCTCCGATGTGCGGCAATTCCATCTGCCAGGACCGCCGCTTTCTCGCCCGGCACATGCCGAAGCTCGAGGCATTCTTCCATTACCGTAACCTGGATGTCTCCACGTTGAAGGAACTCGCCAAGCGCTGGAAGCCGGGAATAATGGCCGGCTTCGCCAAGCACGGCAAGCACGAGGCACTCGCCGACATCCATGAATCGATCGAGGAATTGAAGTATTACAAGGAGCATTTTCTCAATCTCGAAAAACCGTGACGCGTGACGGCGTGACGATCGTGACGGTGCATGAAGCAGAACGGCGCATAGGCGCCGTTTTTTTGTGCCCTCAATCTATCCAGTGCTTTTATTTATCCGCTTTCCGACGTCACGATCGTCACGCGGTCACGCGTCACGACTTTTCAGGACGTACTGAATCAACCTTTTCGTCGACGGATCGTGACCGGATCCGGGTTGGCCCGCCCTGAGATCTTCCAGCACACCGCCCGCAAGCTGTTTGCCGAGCTCGACGCCCCATTGATCGAAGGAGTTGACGTTCCAGATCGCGCCCTGCACGAACACTTTGTGCTCGTAGAGCGCGATCAGCGCACCCAGTGAGCGCGGGTCCAGTTGCCTGAGAACGATGGTGTTGCTAGGACGGTTGCCGGGAAACACTCGATGGGGTGTCAACCGCTCCAGTTCCTCGCCCTGCATGCCGCGCGCCCTCAGTTCGGTGCGGACTTCGTCGGCGCTCTTGCCCCGCAAAAGAGCTTCCGTCTGCGCGATGCAGTTGGCGAGCAGGATGTCGTGGTGCCCGGGCATGTTGTCGGCTGCGTTCGCCGCGACGATGAAGTCTGCCGGCGTGATCTGCGTTCCCTGATGCAGATGCTGGAAGAACGCATGTTGGCCATTGGTTCCGGGTGCACCCCAGATCACAGGCCCGGTGAGGTAATCGACCGCCGTTCCCGCGCGGTCTACTCGTTTGCCATTGCTCTCCATGTCGAGCTGTTGCAGGAAGGCCGGGAAGTGCAACAGGTCCTGGGAATAGGGCAGCACCGCATGGGTGGGATGACCCAGAAAATCGATGTGCCAGATCCCGATCAGCGCCGCCATGGCCGGCAGGTTGAGTTCCAGCGGCGCATTACGAAAATGCTCGTCCATTTCATAGGCCCCGGCGAGGAGTTCCTCGAAGCGCTCGAAGCCGATGGCGAGGGCGATCGGAAGCCCAATCGCGGACCAGAGCGAGTAACGGCCTCCGACCCAGTCCCAGAATCCGAACACGCGCTCGGGGATGATGCCGAATCCGGCGGTGGCTTTCAGATTGGTGGAGACGGCGGCAAAGTGGTGCTCCACGAGGACCTCTGGCGCGCCGACCGCCGACAATTTAGTAAGTAACCACTCTCGCGCAGAGCGGGAATTGGTCAATGTTTCCTGCGTCGTGAAAGTTTTCGACGAGACAATGAACAGCGTCGTCTCGGGATCCAGGTTGGCCAGCGTGGCGGCCAGGTGCGCGCCATCGATATTGGAAACGAAATGCGCGCGCAGGCCGGTCAAGCCCTGGGCCCGCAACGCCGTCGTCACCATGAGCGGCCCCAGGTCGGAACCGCCGATACCGATGTTCACAATGTCCGTGAATGGGCGGCCAGTGCTGCCGCCCACGACGCCTGCCCGCACACGTTCCGCCAGATGGCGCATGCGCTCGAGGACGGCACGGATTCCGGGCATGACGTCCTGTCCGTCCACCATCACCGGCCGCCGTGAGCGGTTGCGCAGGGCCGTGTGCAAGACCGCCCGTTTTTCAGTGACGTTGATGCGCCGGCCTTCGAACATGGCCGCAATTTGTTCCGGGACGCCGGCGTCTGCGGCCAGAGCACCGAGCAGGCGGCGTGTTTCGGCCGAAAGCGGATTCTTGGAATAGTCGAGCAGAATTCCACAGGCTTCGATCGAAAACGCCTGCGCGCGCTGCGGATCTCCGGCGAACAAGTCGAGAATGCGCGCGTTACCGATCTCGCGGGCGTGCGCGGTCAGGGCTTTCCAAGAGGGTCGGTCGGTCAGGCGCATGGCAACGGGGCTGGTAATGGGTGACGGATAAAGAAGGGCCGGGTAAACCGGATTCTATAGGACGGGCCGGCGCAAAAAACAAAAGGCCCCCGGACTATTCCGGGGGCCTCTGAATTGAATCTGTTCGCAGGACGCTTAAGCGGCCTTTTTCTTGGCGGTCACGCCGCTGGCGGCGGTGATCGAGGCTTCGGTTGCTTCCGTGACTTGCTTGGTGGCCTTGCTGAATGCATCGTAAGCCTGGTTTGCGGCGGCCATTGCCGACTTCACGGCAGCGACGGCGACATCGGAACCGGCGGGGGCGCTTTTCATCGCCTTGTCCAACGCAGTCGTCAGGTTCTTGTTCGCATCTGCGAAGCGTACCTCGAAGAACTTGCCCAGTTCCGTCTGGGTTTCGGCGATGACAGAATAGATGCTGCGTCCATAGGTCGCGGCTTTCTCAGCGGAAGGCTGAACGACGGAGGTCTGGATTTCGGTCAGTTCCTGCACGTCTTTGGCAGCGACGACTGTTTTGGCGTGCTTTACGGTGTCGGCAAAAACGGCCTTTGCGATTTTCACTTGTACGTCCAACAGCTTTTCGGCGCCCGCTGCGGCAATTCCTGCGAATTCAACGAACGTTTCCAAGTTTTCCTTATTCGTAGCTAACAGTTGCTCAGGTACGTTGTACATAACTTTCTCCTTCGAACTGGCGAAACGATTGATAGGGTTGGCTTTGTGCTGCGCGACTAGATTTTGCTGCACTGCAAAAACACCGCCATTGTAGAAGCCTCAGGGACTAAGTCAACAAATAATTTGTGGATAGCCAAAAGTTCGGTAGGATAATTAAAATAATATTTCATAACCAGATAGTTAATTAATATCTTCCGGGAAGTATGAGACACCGATGGATGCAGTCATTTTGGCCTTAATCGGTGCTCTGCGGTCTGTTGTGCACCCCATCATTCTGATGGTTCTGCTGGTGCCGATGCTGGTTGCGCTTGTCCT
>DATFUO010000216.1:0-14487 GCA_035260785.1 Burkholderiales bacterium | reverse complement strand
GGAAATTCCAGACCGACCCCGCTGCAGGCTTCGGGACGAGGCACGGTGCACGCACGCACGCTGGTCGCGCGCGCGCCGACCGAGGAATTGCGTGCGCACGCGCCCTACCTGATCGTGCTTGTCGATGCCGAGGAAGGCTTTCGCCTGATGGCGCACGGCGATCCAGCTCTGCAGATTGGCGACCGCGTCCGCGCCCGTTTCGCGCAGCTCGCCGGCAAGAAAATACCCTATTTCGAGAAAGCTTAACCAGCCGTCCCAAGGACGGCATTAGGAGCGTTGACACAGAGGACACAGAGGAAAGGCAAGAGAGGGCACAGAGGAAATCGAAAATTGATCCGCACAAGTTGGCTCAATTGCAGATCGCCACATTCGCAATTTATGAAAATCGCGTGTTCGGTTTTCTCTGTGCCCTCCGTGTCCTCCGTGCCTAAAAGGGTACTCCGACGTGCTGTGCACGTAGGGTATCCGTGTTGGGTTGAGATTACTTTGAGGAAAGAAAAATGAAAGACGTATTGCGCGAATCGCTGCGCACCGTATTGAACCCGAAGTCCGTTGCGGTCATCGGCGCTTCGGAAAACGAAAACAAGATCGGGGGCCGGCCGCTGCTTTACCTCGCGCGCCACGGTTTCAAGGGCAAGGTCTATCCGATCAACCCGAAGCGTGCCGAGATCCAGGGCTTCAAGGCCTACCCGTCTCTGGTCGACGTGCCCGATGCGCCGGAGGCGGCGATTGTCGCGCTGGCCGGTGACGCCGCTATCGAGGCGGTCGAGCAATGCGCGAAACGCGGAGTGAAAACCGCGGTGGTGATGACCTCGGGCTTCGGCGAGACGGATCCGGTGGCGGGCAAAGCCAAGGAAAAGCGCATGCGCGACGCGGCACACGCGGGCGGAATGCGCATCGTCGGCCCGAATTCGCAGGGCCTGGCCAATTTCGGCACCGGCGCGGTCCTGTCGTTTTCGACCATGTATATCGAAGCGCCGCCGATGGACGGCCCGATCGCGGTGGTCAGCCAGTCCGGAGCGATGAGCGTGGTGCCTTACGGCTTGCTGCGCGCCCGCGGCCTCGGGGTGCGGCACTCCCACGCCACCGGCAACGATGCCGACGTGACCGTGTCGGAGCTGGCCTCAGTCGTTGCGGAAGATCCGGACCTTAAACTGCTGCTGCTCTATCTCGAAAGCATCAACGATCCGTTCTTTCTCGCCGAGACCGCGCGCATTGCGCACGGGCGCAATTTGCCGGTGATCGCGCTGAAATCCGGTCGCACGGCCGCCGGCCAGGAAGCGGCCAAATCGCACACCGGCGCACTGGCCAACGAAGACAGGACGGTCGACGCGTTCCTGGCCAAACATGGCATCTGGCGCGCGCGGGACACGGCCGAACTGGTAGCCAGCGCGGAGATGTATCTGAAGGGCTGGAGGCCGAAAGGCCGCAGGCTGGTCGCGATCAGCAATTCCGGCGCGGTCTGCGTGATGGCCGCGGATGCCGCCAGCACGGTGGGCATGCCGCTGGCGAAGCTCGCGGACGTTACGCGCGCAGAACTGGGAAAGATCCTGCCGGGATTCGCGACGACCACGAATCCGATCGATATCACCGCCGCCCTGCTGACCAACAGCGCGTTGTTCTCGCAAATTCTGCCGGTGCTGGCGCGAGATTCCGCCGCCGATGCGTTCCTGATCGGCATCCCGGTTGCCGGCCAGGGTTACGACGTCGAAGCCTTCGCCCGCGATTCTGCGGCGTTCGCAAAGGCGACGGCCAAGCCGCTGGTTGCCGCGATTCCGCAACCTAACATCGCCGCCCGGTTCAAGGCGCACGACCTGCCCGTGTTTGCGACCGAATACGAAGCGGTGGCGGCACTCAACCAGTTCCTGTTGCATGGCGAACTCATGCAGGCGTCGAAGGACAGGGCCGCCGCGAGTCCACATGCACCAGTTGAGAATTCCGAGACGTCGTCAATGCTGAACGAGGCGGATAGCCTGAGACTGCTGGCGGACGCCGGGGTGCCGGTCGCGAAATACCGGTTGTGCCACAGCGCCGACGAGGCGGCGGCCGCGCTGGCGGAACTGGGCGCTCCGGTGGCCGTGAAAGGCTGCTCGGCCGAAGTTGCGCACAAGAGCGAGCTGGGCCTTGTGCGCCTGGGATTGAATGACGCGGATCAGGTGCGGACCGCATTCGGGCAAATGAGGCAGGCATTGACGGATCATGGCGCCCGATTCGACGGCGCCATCGTCGCGAAAATGGCCCGCGGCCGCCGCGAGATGATGATCGGCGCGCGCCTCGACCCGGTGTTCGGCCCGGTGGTTCTGATCGGCGACGGCGGCAAATACGTCGAGGCCATGCCCGATGTGCAGCTGCTGATTGCGCCGTTCACCGCGGCTGAAGTAAACGAGGCCATGGGGCGTTTGCGCATTGCTCCGCTGCTGGCCGGCGTGCGCGGTGAGCCGGCGCTCGATGCGGACGCCTTCCGCGATGCGGCGCTCGCCGTTTGCCGGCTGATGACGAATCCACGGTCGGGCGTGGTGAATCTGGATCTGAACCCCGTGCTGGTCGGCTCCAGGGGCGAGGGCTGCGTGGCGCTGGATGCGGTGGTCTATACGAAGCTTGGGGGCTAGGGACAATCAAGAACGACATATCGTCTGCTTTGCAGTACGCGCGGTAAAGCTTATTCAATTCCCGACTCCTGCCACATCCCTGTCCCCCATACCCTGACACACGCTTTGCGCATGCGGGGCCGGCGCTTGCGCGTTGACTCGCGCCGTTATTTGCGGGAAGGTTGAGGTACATGTGAACGGTGTCGCTGCGGAGAATGTCAAATCCGTGGCGACCATGAAACAATTCGAAACAACCTCATCTCGGGTCGCAGCCGGACGCTGCGACTACACCCATCAGGAGGCAGTCGACGATGATCCAGTCCACCCTGTTTCAACCGCAATCGCGTTTCGCCCTGATTCTGGTTTGCGCGATGCTTTCGGCGTGTGCGACCACGCAGAAAAGCAGCACGGGCTCGGGCGCGCAGGCGGCAGCGCCGATTTCCGAGGCAGCAACACCGCAAACCGCGGCGAAGCCGGGCGACAAGCCGGCTGCCTCATCGTTGCCTTCGAACGCGGCCAGCCCCTCTTCTGCGACTCCCGCGGCCCCCGTTGAACCTGCAGCCGCGGCTGACGCAACCAGCGCCGACACGGCCGCAAAGCCGGCCTCCTCCGAAAGCGTCACTGCGGGCCCCGATGCCGACGAAGCGGCGCAGCTCAAACACCAGCTTGCCGAGCAGGACGCGCAGATCAACAAATTGCGCAACGACCAGCAGGCGGAAGTGGCCCGGGAAGAAGCGGTTACAAGCCCGAAAGAGGCGGATACGAGCGCGGCGCAGGACCAGCCGTCCGCCGCGGCCTCGACGCAAAGGCCCGAATCGCCTGTCGCGGCAACCAAGCCGGACGACTCGATGGCGGTGTTCCCCAGCAACAGCGCTGCCGCGGAGGATAACGGCGTCCAGCCGTCCGTTCCGCGTCCGGCCGAGCGCAGCGTATATTTCGCCTACGATCAGGCCAGCGTCGCGGATAAATACGATGCAATGCTCATGGCCAACGCGGCCTATCTGAAGGCGCGTCCCACGATCAGACCGGAAGTCCAGGGTAACTGCGACGAGCGCGGCAGCCGTGAATACAACCTCGCGCTCGGTGCCCGCCGCGCCGAAACGGTGAAGCGCGCGCTGGAGCTCGCCGGTGTGGACGGCAGCCGTATCAATACGGTCAGTTTCGGCGCGGAAAAACCCGTCGCCTCAGGCAAGGATGAAGCAAGCTACAGCCAGAATCGCCGTGCGGACATCGTCTACTGAGCGGGCTGCGCAATGGAGGGTCTTGGCCATCCTGGCGGGCATCGTCCTGACCGTGGCCGGTTGTGCCACGCAGGACGAGTTGCGCCAGACGGAGGCCCAGCAAGGCGAGGCGGTGCAGACGCTGCGGGCGGAAGCGAACCGCAACGCAAGCGTGATTTCGGATCTGCGTGGGCAGATCAAACGCACGCAGGAATCGGTGCATGCGCTCGAAGCTGACCTGACAGAAGCGCGTGTACGCGCGGATGCGGCCAAAGCGCAGGCTGACAGCGCGCTCATGACGTCCCGCGAATTCCTCGCCAACCTTCTTGCAGCGCGAGACGAACAGCGCCGTCAGCTCGATGAAAGCGGCATCACCTTTGCAGACCTGCGGCGCAAGGCCGCCGACCTTGAATCGCGACTGCAGGCACAGCAGCGGCTGATCGATCAGGGCAATGTCGCGTTCAAGGACGCGATTCGCCGCCTGATTGCTGTCGAAGCCGGATTGCAGGAGGCGGGCCGCCGGTCCGGGACGCTGGAGGCCAAGGCGAATACGGGACGGGAATCCGACGTTGCATTGAGCCAGCAGCTTGCCGCCTTGCGCGGGCAGGTGGAAGAAACCCGCTCGGTGATCAGTTCGGAAGGGCTCCTGCAACTGATGCGCGAGATGGAAGACATGCGGCGCAGTTCCGCCTCATTGCGCGGATTGATCGATGAATTGCAGCAGGCGCAGGCAAATTCGACCGAGCAAGCCAGGCACTATTACCTCGATCTGGATTCACGAGTCCGAAAGTTGAAGCAACCCGCCCCGCAAACGTCGCGCGAAGCCGACCCCAAGCCTGCCGCGGCATCTGAACCGGCTGCGGCCAGCCAGTAACGACGAGGTCAAAGGGGAACGGTTAAAGGTCAAAGAGAAAAGCCCAGAAGCAAACGCCGTCCTGCGTTTCACTTTCCACATTTACCTTTCCTCTTGGCTCAGCGTCAGCGATTCACCAGCTGCCGCTGGCGCCCCCGCCTCCCGATCCGCCGCCCCCGCCGGAAAATCCACCGCCGCTTGAGAATCCGCCAGAACCGCTGCGGCCGGTGCCCGGACCGATTGTCAGCCCGCCGATCCGGGCGACGCCCTTTGTCTTCAGATCTTCCTGCGCCTTGAGATACCAGGGAGTACGCGCGATCAGCATCTTGCCGATCGGGTAGAGCAGGACATAAGCGCCGATGATGATCAGTGCGGCAGGACTGCCGAAGATGGCCAACGGAAACATCGACCAGAACGGAATCAGGAAGGCGTATAGAAACCAGCCCATGCCGCCCGGCGTGACCAGACCGATAAACGTGAACAGGCCGATGATGCTGAACACGAACAGGCCGATCAAGATGCGTAGGCCAAGCGGCATCGGCGCGGGCTCTCTATGCAAACCCGAAGCGGGCCCGGCCGGCGCAGCCCATTCGGCATCCTGGGCGGCCGGTTGCCTGTTTTCCAGGATCTGGATGACCGCCGTTGCGCCGGCTTCGACTCCGACGTCGTAGTTACCCTCGCGGAACCGCGGCGTCATGAGGTTGCGGATGATGCGATCGGCGGCAACGTCGGTCAGCGTGCCTTCCAGGCCGTAACCGACCTCGATGCGCATGCGGCGTTCCCGCGGAGCAACGACGATCAGCACCCCGTTATTCTTTTCGCGGCTGCCCAGTTTCCAGCTTTCGAACACGCGCACGGCAAAATCCTCGATGCTTTCCGGCCCCATACCATCGATGGTGAGAATCGCTATCTGGTTGCCGGTCTTGCGCTCATGCGCCTGCAGCATGTTGCCGATGCGGCCGCGCGCCGGAGCAGACAGGATTTCGGCCTGGTCGACGACGCGTCCGGAGAGATAGGGAATGGCGGTGTCGTCGGCTGCCGACAATCCGGAACCGCCAAGGCAGAGCACCGCCAGCAACCGGAGGGCGATCATCGTCCGCCCCGCTCCTGGAATACCGCGTCGGGCAGTTCGTCCTGCGCCCCGTGGCTGGCAAACCCGCGTTCGAGCAGCAGCGCCTCGATGGCCTCCAGACCTGCGCGCAACGCGACCACGGTGGCGCGATGTCGCAACAGCAAGCTGACGCGCCGGGTCACCGCACCCCAATCCGGAGCGCCTACGCGACCATCGAACCCTTCATCGGCCAGGATCACGACCCTGCGCTCGAACAGGCTGACAAGCAGCAATATGCCCGTTCGGCCACGCGTGCGATCCAGTCCGCGCCGGAAGAACAGCGACTGGGCGAACTGGGTAACCTCGACTTCGCGCCGGGTGCGGTCGACAAACAATCGCGCGAACGGCAAATATAAAACAGCAAGCAATGCAAGAAACGCGCCGCTGCCGAGTATGACCAGGACATGGCCCGTTCGGTCGGTGTCGGCCGGCCAGTCGCCGACGCCGATTTGCCAGGCCACGCATGCCAGCGCGGCTGTGGCTGCACCGAGCGCGAATGCCTTCCACGGCGCTTCCGGATACGAGTCGGACTTGCCGATTACGGCGGTGACCACCTGTGCCCCGGTCCTGGCCTCGAGCGCGGCTACGCGGCTGGCGATCAATGTTCGTTCCTGTTCGGTCAGGGGCATGCTCGGGTATGCGCGCGAAATGGGCACAGGCATGCATATTGTGAACGTGTTGGGGCACGGACTGGAAGCGGTTCCCGACCGGCATGCCGCCTGGCCGGCGGACGACCGCTGGTGGCCGACGATGACGCGCGCGTCACGATCGCACGCTGCTCTCCTATGAAAAACGTGCATTCTCCGATTGACAACGCACTCTCCTCTCGGCATTCTCTGCTCGCCGTGCCTTTGCTTCTGGCAAGGCAACACAAATTCAGATACGAGCAATCTCAAATTGGAGGCACCACGATGGCCGCAAAGAAGAAGACCGCTGCGAAGAAACCCATGAAAAAAGCCGGAAAGAAAGCCGCCCCGAAGAAGGCTGCTTCGAAGAAAAAAACTGCTGCAAAGAAGCCTGCCAAAAAAGCCGCTCCGAAGAAGAAGGCATCCGGAGCCAAGCGCAAGCCGAATGCGGCATTCATGAAGCCGATGACGCCAAGCGCGTCCCTCGCCGCCGTGATCGGCAGCAACCCGCTCCCGCGCACCGAAGTGACCAAGAAACTGTGGGCCTACATCAAGAAAAACGACCTGCAGGACAGCAAGAACAGACGCAACATCAACGCCGACGACAAGTTGAAGGAAGTCTTCGGCGGCAAGAAGACGGTGTCCATGTTCGAGATGACCAAGCTCGTCGCTGGTCACCTGAAGTAAGCTTCTTGCGTTGATTTTCGGCGATCCGGGCCGGCGATGCTGGCCCGGCTTGCTCTGGCTGCGCCAGCCGCAGCCCGTGCAGTACGCTTGCGGCGTGCTCCATCCGCCTCACTCCCCGAGGCGAGGGATTTCCACCCGATATACCGCCGGGAATTGTGTCCGGAAACGCCCGCGGACCGCCAGTGTCAAACCCGCTCCTTTAATCCGCTTGTGGAGAGAAACCATGTTTGAAACCACGCGCCTGCCGTTGCTGCTGATCGGCTTAATGCTGTGTTCTGCCGCGGTTGCGGACGATCTGGTGGGGAAGATGGGCGATGTCGAACTGCACAGTTCCGAACTGACAGCGATCCTCGACGCGCAGCCGCCGGATGCGCGACGCCAGCTCGCTACCGACACAGCGGCACTGGAACGGCTGGTGCGCAGCGAGCTGATGCGCAAGGCGGTCCTGAACGAGGCCAGGCAGAAGGGCTGGGACAAGCGCCCGGAACTGCAACCGCTGATTGAAAGGGCGCGCGACCAGGTTGTCGTCAGCTCCTTCGTGGGCAACGTCGCCAAGCCTGGCGATGGCTATCCTTCGGAAGAGGAAATCAAACAGTTTTACGAGTCGAACAAGGCGCAGCTGCTTGCTCCCACGCAGTTCCAACTGGCGCAGATATTCCTGCCGGCGGCCGATGGCGCCGACAATGCGAAAGCCGAGGAAGCCAGGAAGAGGATCGGCGAACTCAGCGCCAAGCTCGGCAAAACGCCGGCCGATTTCGCGAAGCTCGCGAAGGAAAACTCGGCGCATAAGGAAAGCGCGGAAAAGGGCGGTGAGCTCGGCTGGGTCAGCGAGGAGCAGATGGTCCCGGAAATCCGCCGTGCCGTGACCGGCATGAAAAAGGGCGAGATCAGCCCGCCGGTCAAATCCGCGGCCGGCTGGCACCTCATCAAGCTGCTGGACAAAAAACCTGCCGCGACGCGCCCGCTGGCCGATATCCGCGGCAACCTGATCGTGGCCATGCGCAATCGAAAATCGCAGGATATGGAGCGCGCTTATCTCGAGGCCTTGTCCATCAAGCTGCCGCCCTCCATCAACCAGATCGAGCTGGGCAAGCTGCAAAGCGCATTGCACTGAACGGACCGAGTCCGGGCGCCCGGCACATGAAACGCCGTACAGGCGGTGAACGCCGATAGATCGTGGTTCCGGACGGGGGGCGCCATGTTCGCGTGGATCAGGGAATTGTCAGGGCAGGAAAAAAGGACGCTGATCGCCGCTTACGGCGGGTGGTCGGTCGATGCCTTCGACTTCATGATCTACACTTTCGTCATTCCCACGCTGATGGCCGCCTGGGGAATGAGCAAGGGGCAGGCCGGACTGATCGCCACATCGTCGCTGCTGATGTCGGCTCTGGGCGGCTGGGTCGCCGGTGCGCTGTCCGACCGTTTCGGCCGGGTGCGCCTGCTCCAGATCACCATTGTCTGGTTTGCCTGCTTCACTTTCCTGTGCGGCTTCACCCGATCCTTCGAGCAACTGCTGGTGGTGCGCAGCCTGCAGGGCCTGGGCTTCGGCGGGGAATGGGCGGTGGGCTCGGTGATGATAGGCGAGATCATCCGCGCCCAGCACCGGGGCAAGGCGGTGGGCACGGTGCAGAGCGGCTGGGCTGTCGGCTGGGGTGCCGCGGCGCTGATGTTCGCGGTGTTGTTCACGTTGCTGCCCGACGACATTGCCTGGCGTAGCCTGTTCTGGATCGGCTTGGCGCCGGCGCTGCTGGTCTTGTATATCCGTCGTCATGTCAAAGATCCCGAAGTCTTCACCGCCACGCTGGCGCGCACCGCGGGACAGCGCGCGAATTTCCTCGAGATATTCTCGCCGCAGCTGCTGCGCATCACGGCGCTGACCAGTCTGATGGCCACCGGCATGCAGGGCGGCTATTACGCCGTGACCATCTGGCTGCCGACCTATCTGAAAACGGTGCGGGGCCTGTCGGTGATCGGCACCGGCGGCTACCTCGCGGTGATCATCTCCGGTGCATTCACGGGGTATCTGACGGCGGCCTGGTTGTCGGACCGCGCCGGGCGGCGCAATACCTTTTTCCTGTTCGCCGTGTGCTCGGCCCTGACTGCCGTGACCTATACACTGGTGCCGATCAGCGATGCGCAGATGCTCATCCTCGGCTTCCCGCTGGGATTTTTCGTGTCGGGAAATTTCAGCGGCGTCGGCGCCTATTTCACCGAACTCTTTCCCAGCCGGGTGCGCGGTTCGGGGCAGGGGTTCGCCTACAATTTCGGTCGCGGCATCGGCGCGCTGTTCCCCGCGCTGGTCGGATACCTGAGCGCCACCATGCCGCTCGGCACAGCGATCGGCATGTTCGCCGGCTCCGCCTTCGTCGTCGTGATCCTCGCCGTCTCCCTGCTCCCCGAGACCTGCGGCAAGCAACTCGCTATTTACGACTGAATCCGAAGTTCCAATCGCACTCACCGCGGAGGACGCGGATACCCTACGTGCGTAGCACGTCGGAGTACCCTTTAGGACGCAGAGGAAAATAAAGGACGAGAAAGACAGGTCTGGGTGATTCCCCGGGAATCGAGGTCAAATTTGCGGCGCCAACAAATCGGCGATGGAATCCTGGCCAACGAATTCGGCCCCGGAATTTCGTTGCCTCTGCCTTTCCTCTGCGTCCTAAAGGGTACTCCGACGTGCTACGCACGTAGGGTATCCGCGTCCTCTGCGGTGAGAGAGAGTGCATAGTGCCCTAGAAGCGCTCTGGGTTACGATACGGTTCCGATCGCAAGCAGGAACCGCAATATGAAACCCGCTCCCGTGGCGCCGCAGATCCTCGAGCAACTGCGGCGCATTTCCACCGCCACCCTGACTTCCCAGTTGTTCAAGCTCGGCTTCCGCAATACCTATCTCACCGGCGTCAGGCCGCTGAATCCGGCGCTGCGCATGGCCGGGGAGGCGGTGACGGTGCGATTCGTGCCGGCCCGCGAAGATCTCGCGACCTTCGAGGCGATCGGCAAGCCGGGTTATCCGCAGCGCAAGGCGATTGACGAAATCCGGCCCGGCCAGGTGCTGGTGCTGGATTGCCGCAACATCGACACCTCGGCCGCGGCGGGCGAGATTCTGATGTCGCGCCTGCAGGCACGCGGTGCGGCCGGAGCCGTGACCGACGGCGCGATGCGTGATTACGCATCGATCCAGAAGCTGGGTTTTCCGGTATACGCGAAGAACATGGCCGCCACGGCACATATCCACCGGCATCTCGCGGTTGACATCGATGTTCCGGTGGGATGCGCCGAAGTGCTGGTGATGCCCGGTGACATCATGGTCGGTGACGAGGAGGGTGTGGTCTGCATTCCGCGTCACGTGGTGGAACAGGTTGCCCAAAGCGGAATGGAGATGGAGGATCTGGAGGCATTCGTGCTGAAAAAAATACAGGCCGGGGCGCCGATCGCCGGGACCTATCCGCCAAACGAGCCGATGCGCGCCGAATACGAGGCATGGAAGAAAAAACGCTGAAGCATGGATACGATCCTGTTCGATCTCGGTGCAGTGCTGGTCGATTGGAATCCGCGTTACCTGTACCGTCCCCTGTTCAACGGCGACGAAAAGGCCATGGAGCATTTCCTGGCCGAAATCGCACCGCCCTGGTGGAACCTTGAGATCGATGCCGGAAAGTCTTTCGACCAGGCGGTCGCCGAGCGCATTGCGGTCCATCCGGAGCATGCCGAACTGATCGCGTTGTGGAAAGACGGCTGGGAAAGAATGTTGCGCGACGAGATCGCCGGCAGCGTCGAAATCCTCGGCGATTTGCGCAGGAGGGGGCACCGGCTGCACGCGCTGACCAACTGGTCCGCCGAAACGTTTCCGATCGCGCGCCGCCGGTTCGAATTCCTGAAGTGGTTCGAGGACATCGTGGTGTCCGGCGAAGTCGGGCTGGCCAAGCCCGATCCGCGTATTTTTGCGCTGGCCATCGAGCGCTGCCGGCTGGACCCGTCGCGCACGGTGTTCATCGACGACAGTCTGCGCAACGTCGAAGCCGGCAGCAGATCCGGGATGCACGCATTGCACTTTCGCGATCCGGAGCAGTTGCGCGCCGACCTGAACCGGCTGGGCATGTTGTAAAACCGACTATCAATACTGGAGACCGCATTATGAGAACGAATGATCTGCTGAAGCTGCTGGCGACGTTGCTCGTCGGTGCGCTGCTGACGCTCGCCTTCGCAGTACGCGCCGACGAGCCCATCAAGACGGTATATCACCTGCCCGACGACAGGCTGGCAACGCTGGCGTTGAACAACATCAACAACCATTTGAGCGCAGATCCGGGGGTGAAGATCGTGGTGGTGGCCTTGTCGACCGGAGTCCGGGCCTTTACGTTCGGCGCGCAGGACGCCGGTGGCAGGCCGTACGCCGAATGGGTCGATCAGCTCGCCGCCAAAGGCGTGGAATTCCGCATCTGCCAGAACAGCATGAATGGGCTGCGGCTCACCCGAAAAGATCTGATCGACAACGTCCAGGTGGTGCCTTCCGGCGTGGCGGAGATCGCGCGATTGCAGGCCCGCGAGGGATACGTCTACATCCATCCTTGAGGTCGCACCCGCAGGCCACGCTGCCCGGTCCTGCGCTGCCGTGCCGTACAGGCACATAATGGCGGGGGGGTAAATGCGGACCGGCCCGATTGGAGGAAGACTCGTTTGACCCGACGACCCGAATCCCAGGAAACATCTTTCACGGCTGCGGACCTTGCCTACGCCATGGCTGGCACGCCGACTGCGTCGAACCGGATCACCGACGGCCGGCGCGCGGTGCTGCTTGTCGCTGCGATGGCCGCGTCGCTGCTGATTTGTTTTGCCACCGGAGTCAATTTCCTCTGGAAAATGGAGGCGTGGTTTCTCGCCCATGGCGTTCTCGAGTGCCTGATCCTCATCGTTTCAGGACACCTCGTCAGCGTAAGCGCCGGCATCTGGCTGGTGGAGAAGGATCCGCGCTGGCTGGTCGTGGGAGGCGGCTTTCTGCTGGCTACCGCCTTCAATTTCGGCCACGTCCTTTTCTATACCGATATCGTCGAGCCGGATCCGGGAACGCTGAGCACGTCCATTTTCATCTGGGCGCATGAATCCACCGCGTGTGTCGCGTTGCTGGCCACGGCCTGGGCACTGTCCGAGCGGCGCATTTCATATGCCAAGGCGCTGGCCGTGATCGCGGCAATGTCCCTGTTTGTCGCCGGCATGCTGATGTTCCCGGACGCGATGATGAGCCTGGTGCGCTTGGCATGGATGCAGAAGGGCAACAATTTCTTCAACATCCTGGTTCTGATGATCGCGGTATTGATTGTCGGCTCGCGCGTGGTCGGAGGCGACAGGACGCCTGGCATGATCATCGTCGGCGCGGCGATCGGCGCGGAGATGATGGCTCAGCTGTCTTATGTTCTGACGCGCCAGGTCCTCGATGCCTATACTTCGTTCGGCCATATCTACAAGCTGGCCGCCTTCGCGCTGCTGTATTACGGGCTGGTCCTGTCGAACATCCTGCGCCCCTTCGAACTCGCAAAACAGACCGAAGCGCTGTTCCGCACGCTGGTGGAGCGATTGCCGGCGGGAATCGTTCTTTCGCGAGGCGGCAGGATACTGCACGCCAACAGCGCATTCCTCGCGCTCTTCGGTTTTTCGTCGGAGCAGACCGCGCGCCAGACCCGGATCTGGGCGCTCGATGCCGACGATCCCGAAGCATCGCGCCGGCACCATATGGCGCGCGAAGCGGGAGAATCGGTGCCATCGTCGGGCGTGCGGCGGGCGGTTCGCCACGATGGCCAGATCCTTCACGTGAGGACCGACGACCAGGTCGTGAACCTGCCCGACGGCCGCGCGACCCTCGGGTATTTCGTCGATCTGTCAGAAACGGTAAGCGCCCAGCAGCAGTTGCAGCGCCTGGCCAACTTCGACCCGCTGACCGGGCTGCCGAACCGTTCCCTGCTGCTCGACCGGCTGGAGCAGGCGACACGGGTGGCACAGCGCAGCGGCGATCTGGTGGCGGTGCTGTTCATCGATCTCGATCAGTTCAAGCAGGTCAACGACACGCTGGGTCACGCGGCCGGAGACGAACTGCTGCGCATGGTCGCGGGCCGTTTGCGCAAAAACTGCCGCGAGGAGGACACCCTCGGCCGGCTCGGAGGAGACGAGTTTCTCGTGATCATGCAAAGGCTGCCGTCACACACCGCGGCCGCGGTGCTGGCCAACAAGCTGGTCCGCGAACTCGAGCAGCCGTTCGAGCTGCAGCGGCGTGAAATCTACGTCGGCGGCAGCATCGGCATTTCCCTGTTCCCGCGCGATGCCCAGGACGTGGGCACGATGATCAAGCACGCCGACGTGGCTATGTACCAGGCCAAGCGCAATCGCCACCTGCGCGTGTATTTCTATTCGGAGGAGATGAATGCCCGGGCACTCGAGCGTCTCGAACTCGGGAGCGAAATTCGCCGCGCCGTGGAGCGCGACGAATTCGAGCTGCATTACCAGCCGAAGGTCGAAGTGGCAAGCGGCAAGATCGCCGGCGTCGAGGGCCTGTTGCGCTGGCGCAGTCCGACGCGCGGGCTGGTTCCGCCGGCCACCTTCATTCCGATCCTGGAAGAAACCGGGTTGATTGCCGCCGTGGGACGCACGGTGCTCGCGCGCGCCTGCAAGCAGGCGAACGAATGGCGCAGCCTGGGATTCGGCAGGATCCAGGTGGCGGTGAATGTCTCGCCGGCGCAGCTCAAGGGCGATGCGCTGGTTGACGATGTTCAGTTGGCTTTGGAGGCCTCGGGGCTTCCGGCCGGCGATCTGCAGCTGGAGATCACCGAGAGCCTGTTATTCGAGGACTTCGAGCAGGCCAGGTCCCTGCTTGAGAAAATTGCGGCCCGGGGCATATCCATTGCGCTGGACGACTTCGGCACCGGCTACTCATCGCTCGGGTCGTTGCACAACCTGCCGGTGAACTACGTGAAGATCGACCGGACGTTCATCCACGCGCTCGGCAATGCAAGGAGCACCATCGTCGCGGCAATCATCAACGTGGCGCACACGCTGGGCATGAAAGTGATCGCCGAAGGCGTCGAGACGGAAGCGCAGCGCGCGATCCTCGAGTCCCTCGGTTGCGAGGAACTGCAGGGCTACCTGGTCGCGCGGCCGATGCCCGACAAGGAATTGTTGGCCTGGGTGGATGCGCACCGCAAGCCGCATCTGGTGTCGGTTCCGGCCCAAAAGAAGGATTAGCCGCGCGTCCCGGCGCGAACGATTACCAATAGACAAGGAAAGGCAGAGCATGAGCAGCGTAATGGCACCCAAGCGAGCCACGGAGGAGCCCTTGACGGTTTTCGAGAACCTGATCGACGGCAAATGGCAGACGGCCTCCGATGGCCGCGTGCTCGACATGGTGAGCCCGAGC
>DATFUO010000215.1:0-3981 GCA_035260785.1 Burkholderiales bacterium | reverse complement strand
CAACGGAAGTGAAGTCACTTCGGTGATGCGGCGGACATCGGTCAGCACGTCTTCCAGTGTGCTGATGCCCAGGTCGGGCATGCCCAGAGAATTTGCGGCGACACCTCCGCCGGAAAGATAAAGCGCCTTGAAGCCGGTGGCTTCGGCCATGCGCGCGGTATAGGCGTTGATCGCGCCGATCACCTGCAGCGGCTTTTCACCGGCGATGGCGCCCCGGAAGTTCTGTCCTGCACTGGTTTGCATGCTGTGATATCCCTCGGGATGGTTCATGCTGTGTTGCCCCTGCCCGGACCGCGCCAAGACACTACGAATGAACCCATTTCATCTGAGCAGATGCTTGATCGCGTCGCGCTCTTCTTCCAGCTCCTTGAGCGTGGCGTCCATTTTCGAGCGGCTGAATGCATCGATGTCGAGGCCCTTGATCATCTGGTATTTGCCGCCCGCGCAAGTGACCGGGAAGCCGTACATCACGCCTTCCGGAATGCCGTAAGAGCCGTCGGACGCAAATCCCATGGTGACCCATTTTCCGTTGGTGCCCATCACCCAGTCGTGCACGTGGTCGATGGCGGCGTTTGCCGCCGATGCAGCGGATGACAAACCGCGCGCCTCGATGATCGCCGCGCCGCGTTCGCCCACAGTAGGAATGAACACATCGCGGTACCAGGTTTCATCGTTGACGACTTTTGGCGCAGGCTGGCCGCCAATCGTGGCGAACCGGTAATCCGGATACATGGTCGGCGAATGGTTGCCCCAGACCACCAGCTTGTCGATCGAGCCGACCGGCTTTTCGGTCTTCGAGGCGAGCTGGGAAAGTGCGCGATTGTGGTCGAGGCGCAGCATCGCGGTGAAATTTTCGCGCGGCAGGCCGGGTGCACTCTTCATCGCGATATAGGCATTGGTATTGGCAGGGTTGCCGACCACCAGAATCTTCGCGGTGCGTTTAGCCATTGCGTCGAGCGCGCGTCCCTGGCCGGTAAAGATGGCGCCGTTGGCTTCGAGCAGATCCTTGCGCTCCATTCCCTTCGAGCGGGGGCGGGCGCCTACCAGCAGGGCGACGTCGATATCGCGAAAGGCAACTTTCGGGTCCGATGCCGCGACCATGTCCGCGAGCAGCGGGAACGCACAGTCGTCGAGCTCCATCATCACGCCCTTGAGCGCGGCCTGCGCCTTTTCATCCGGTATTTCCAGCATCTGCAGGATGACCGGTTGATCCTTGCCAAGCATTTCCCCGCTGGCAATGCGGAACAGCAGGCTGTAGCCGATCTGGCCAGCGGCGCCGGTGACTGCGACTCGGAGGGGTGAATTCATCGAAAGAGACTCCTGCATGTGATGGGCTGGCGGTTATGCGGAATTGGAATCAGACCTGGTCCGTTCGCGCCGGTCGGTTCGTGGATCCGGCGGGTCAATCCGGTGCTCATGGGCATGGGAACCATCATAGCCAAGCGGGTTTGCCGGTGTCAAACGAGTCTTATATCTTATAAAAGACATCTGTTTTGTGGACGAAGGCGCCGACTATGTGCTAAAAATCGTGCCGTGACATGAAAGCCATTGCCAACGTTTCCGCGCCTGCATTCCAGCCGCTTTACCGGCAGATCAAGACTCTGATCACCCAGAGCCTGGTCTCCGGAGAATGGCGGCCGGGCGATCTGATTCCAAGCGAGATCGAACTCGCCAGCCGCTTCAGCGTCAGCCAGGGCACGGTGCGCAAGGCGATCGGCGAACTCGCCGACCAGAATCTGCTGGTTCGCCAGCAGGGCAAGGGAACTTTCGTCGCATCGCATTCCGAAGAACGCAGCAAGTTTCCCTATTTGCGCATCACGCCCGATCGGGGCGCGCTCGACGACGTGGCCGCAAAGCTGCTCGATTGCCGCAAGTTGAAGCTCGATGCCGCGTCCGGGAAAAAACTCGGCCTGGCCGCCGGGACCGGCGTCTTTCTGGTTATCCGGGTAATGTCCATTTCCGCCAGGAAGGCGATCTACGAGGAAATCCGGCTGCCGGCGGCACGCTTCAAAGGATTGTCGGCGCAGACGATCGAGCGGCATCACTGCATGATGTACAGCATGTACGAGACTGAATTCAATGTTCGCATTCTGCATGTCGAAGAGCAGATCAAGGCATTGGCCGCTGAGCGCACCGTGGCTGGACATCTCGGGGTGGGCGAGGGAACGCCCCTGCTGGTCATCGAACGCGTAGCCTATACTTATGCCGACAAGGCAGTTGAACTGCGCCGCAGTTATTGCAGTACCAGAGAGCATCACTACCGCAACCGCATCGTTTGAACGCCGCTTTTCGGGAACCCTCGATGATTGCCAGCCAACGTCCGAAATACCTCGACTTGTTCAGGATCCGGCTGCCGTTGCCCGGCCTGGTATCCATTCTCCATCGCATCAGCGGCACAGCGTTGTTCCTGTTTGCGTGGGCGCTGCTGTATCTGCTGCAGGAAAGCCTGCGTTCGCCCGAAAGTCACGCCCATTTCGTGCAGTTCACCGGCCATTGGCCGGTCAAACTGTTCCTGATCGGCATGCTGTGGTCGTTCCTGCACCATTTTTTCGCGGGATTGCGCTTCCTTCTGCTGGATGTAAATGTCGCCGGCGAACTCGGAGCGACGCGCGCAATGAGCTGGGCGGTATTGGTTGCCAGTATGATACTAACCGCGATCCTGGGGGTGCGGCTGTGGTGAAACGCGTCGTCACCGGGGCCCATTACGGGCTGAAAGACTGGCTCGCGCAGCGCGTCACCGCGCTGGTCATGGCCCTGTATGTAATCGTCTTTGTCGGCATCCTGCTGATCTGTCCGCCGCGGCGCTACGAGCAGTGGCGCTCGCTGTTCGACAATCAGGTGATTCGGATTGCAACCCTGGTCTTCTTCATAAGCCTGTTCTGGCACGCCTGGATAGGCGTGCGCGACGTCCTGATGGATTACGTAAAACCCACCGGCGTGCGCCTCGGTCTGGAGATCGCGGTCGTGCTGGTCCTGGCCGGCTACGCCATCTGGGCTGTTCAGATCCTCTGGAGTCTCTGAGACATGGCCATTCCGGTCAGAAAATTCGATGCGGTAATCGTCGGTGCCGGCGGGGCCGGCATGCGCGCGTCCCTGCAACTCGCCGAGGCGGGTTTCAAGGTCGCCGTGTTGTCGAAAGTTTTTCCCACCCGCTCGCATACGGTTGCCGCGCAGGGCGGAATCGGCGCTGCGCTCGGCAACATGGGCGAAGACAGCTGGATGTGGCACATGTACGACACCATCAAGGGTTCGGACTGGCTGGGCGATCAAGATGCGATCGAGTTTCTTTGCCGCGAAGCACCGAAAGTCGTGATCGAGCTCGAGCATTTCGGCATGCCGTTTGACCGCAACGCGGATGGCACGGTGTATCAGCGGCCGTTCGGTGGGCATATGCAGAATTTCGGCGCCGGCCCCGCCGTGCAACGTTCCTGCTGCGCGGCGGACCGTACCGGACACGCGATGCTGCATACGCTTTATCAGCGCAATGTCCGCGCGAACACCCATTTTTTCGTGGAGTGGATGGCACTCGATCTGGTGCGCGATTCATCCGGCCAGGTGCTCGGCGTGACTGCAATGGAAATGGAGACCGGCGAGGTTTCGATCCTGCATGCTCGCGCCGTGCTGTTCGCGACCGGCGGAGCGGGGCGGATCTATTCCGCGAGCACGAATGCGTTCATCAATACGGGCGACGGGCTCGGCATGGCGGCCCGTGCCGGCATACCGCTCGAAGATATGGAATTCTGGCAGTTCCACCCAACCGGCGTGGCGGGTGCCGGCGTGCTTATTACGGAAGGTGTGCGCGGCGAAGGTGGTTATCTGCTCAACAAGAATGGCGAGCGATTTATGGAGCGTTATGCGCCCAACGCCAAGGATCTGGCCAGCCGCGACGTCGTGTCGCGGGCGATGGCGACCGAGATCAAGGAGGGCCGCGGCTGCGGGCCGGAAGGGGACTATTTGCTTCTCAAACTCGATCATCTCGGC
>DATFUO010000214.1:0-8390 GCA_035260785.1 Burkholderiales bacterium | reverse complement strand
AAGGCTGCTGCGTCCATCTTTGCGCGGGTCTGTGCCCTGTTTCCCGTCGCCCGGGGCTTGAATGCCGAGCTGCTACTACGAACGTCGGACGCCAAGCTCCGCACGGCCGGCCTGTCCACGAACAAGCTGCTCTCGATCCGCGATCTTGCGCGCAAGGCCGTGGCCGGCGAAATGCCGACGCTGGCCGAAGCCCATCGCATGGACGACGAGGAACTGATCGCGCGCCTTACGCAGGTGCGCGGCATCGGCCGCTGGACTGTGGAAATGCTGCTGATCTCCCGGCTGGGCCGCCCGGACGTGTTGCCGGTGGACGACTATGGCATCCGCGCGGGCTTCGCGGCCGTTTTCAGGAAGCGCAAATTCCCCGCGCCGAAAGACCTGATCAAGACGGGCGCGAAATGGAAACCGTATCGCTCCGTGGCGAGCTGGTATCTCTGGCGCGCTGCAGATCTTGCAAAAAAGTAGGGCCCGCCTGTCGACGCCTCCCCCAATCCGATCCAAACCAACTCTCACCGCGGTGGACGCAGAGGACGCAGAGGAAAACCAGAAAAGAGGAAGAACAAGCAGGGGTAAAATCATCGTCGGCGCGAAATTAACCATCGATGCCGAGTTTTACCGTCCATTGTTCTCTTGTACTTCCTCTGCGTCCTCCGCGGTGAGAGCTATTCTTTAGTCCGTCAGTCAGCGAGGCGCCGCAGAAAGAATTTGCCGCGAACAATCCAGTTCGCGCCGTCGTCGGCGGAATCGCGGTTGATCCAGTGGAACGAGTCCGGGGTGATTTCGGTGAACAGCCACTGCACGCGCCTGCCGTCGTCGGCGCGGTATTCCTGCACGATTTCGTCGCCGACCTTGCGTCCTGTCATGCGATTGTTGGCCTGCTTGACCGGATCGATCCAGGTGATGTGCCAGAGATCGTTCTGCGGATCGTAGACGCGAAACGTGGAGCCGTGCATCAGCAGGCGTTCGCCGTCCTTGCGGCCGTGACGCGAAGGTGCGATCCATACGTCCTGGATGGCGCGCCCTTCCAGCACCCAGCCGAAATGCACTTCCGCCGTGGTCTCGCGGCGCATGCCTTCGGCGTCCAGGTATTTCAGCGACCCGTTCCACGAGCCGGCGAATTGTCCATAGAGCATCATCTGCGCCGCACGATCCGGCGCAGGTCCATCCGCATGGAGCGTCTCCAGAAACGGATCGCGGATCATGTTGGTCTCCCGGCGCTGTTGTCGAGCGATTATCCTGGGGCAATAGGAGGAATCGAACTTGGACAATATTGCGATCGCGTTCCCGCGATGCCAGCCGACCGGGTTGATTCAGGCACGGTTGCCGGACCGGGCGGCTGGTCGTAAACTCTTCCGGCCATGTTGACCAGAACAGAATTGCGCAAGGGACCGGTTTCGGTCGTCGATTACCGATGCACCGCCGGTCCGGCCGAAAAGCCCTTTACCGAGGTGCATCGCAGCTACTCGGTATCCTATGTGCGCAAGGGCAGCTTCGGTTATCGCACGCGCGGACAGACCTTCGAGCTGGTGGCCGGTTCCGTGCTCATCGGCAATGCCGGCGACGAGTTCATGTGCACCCACGACCACCATGTCTGCGGCGACGAATGCCTGGCCTTTCACCTGGACCCGGAAGCAGTGGAATGCATCGGCCCCGATAGCGGCATCTGGCGCAGTGGCGGCCTGCCACCGCTGCCGGAACTGATGGTGATCGGCGAACTGGCCCAGGCCGCCGCCGCGGGCAGGAGCGATGTCGGACTCGACGAGTTCGGATGGTTGTTCCCGGCCCGATTTGCCCAGGTCGTATCGGGACGAAAACGCGCGCCACAGGAAGCCGGTTCGCGCGATCGCCGCCGTGCGGTCGAGGCGGCGCTTTGGCTGGATGCGCATTCGCATCAGCCGGTCGATCTCGACGGTGCCGCAAGGCAGGCCGGGTTGAGCCCCTTCCACTTCCTGCGCCTGTTCGCGAAAGTCGTCGGCGTGACGCCGCACCAGTATCTGGTGCGATCGCGCCTGCGCCATGCGGCGCGCCTGCTGGCCGACGATGCCCGGTCCATCACCGACATCGCCTTCGACGTCGGCTTCGCCGACTTCTCCAATTTCGTGCGCACCTTCCATCGTGCCGCCGGCGTTTCGCCCCGCAACTTCCGCAAGGCGGCGAAAGGCGATCGCAAGATTTTCCAAGACCGGCTGGCCGCGAACACCTAGCATCGCCTCGTCCACATAGAGGAGACGAGCATGTATGATCATATTGGATTGAAAGTGAAGGACCTGGACACCGCCGTGCGTTTCTATGCCGCGGCGCTTGCGCCACTGCGCCACGTCGTTGCAATGAAGGAAGCGACCTACGCGGGCATCGGCCCGAAGGGCGAGCCCGGGCTCTGGCTCTATGCGTCAAAAAATACAGGAGGGCCGGGCGTGCACCTCGCTTTTCGCGCCCCGGATCGCGCCGCAGTCGACAAGTTCCACGCCGCGGGTCTCGCATCCGGAGGCCGCGACAATGGTACGCCCGGCCTGCGGATCGACTACAGTCCGGACTACTACGCGGCTTTCCTGATTGATCCGGACGGGAATAATGTCGAGGCTGTATTCATGAAGTAGTCCGCGGACAATCCGGCCGGCGTCCTCCACGAGCGGGTAACAAATTCCGGCCGGACTGAACTACCCGGTTACCCTGGCACTCCTATTCAGGTACGGTACAAGCTTGCTGGCACTTTGAATCCGTCGCGTCTGAATCCCCATGTGGCAAACCCTTAAACGCTGGCTGGGCGGCCTTTCCTCCATTGCCCGGCGACTTTTCCTGCGGATTACCTTCCACCCATCGGGCCGCTGGGTGGAGGGCAGCCATGCCGAATCGCATCGCCGGTTGCTGTTCTTCCACCTCCCGCAATCCAAGCGCAGTTACCACCTGTATCTGCCGGGAAGATACGACGCCACCAAAGCCTGGCCGCTGATGGTCATGCTTCATGGCTGCAAACAGGATCCCGTGACATTTTCCAGCGGCACGCGCATGAACCAGCTTGCCGACCAGCAGGGCTTCCTGGTGCTGTATCCCGAACAGAGGAGATTGGCCAACGCCTTTCGTTGCTGGAACTGGTTCGATTCCTCGGCGCAACGGGCCGGCGGTGAAGCCGCACTGATCGCCGGGATGGTGCGCGAAGTCACCGCCACGTACGGGGTCGACCCGGCCCGTGTGTACATCGCCGGACTTTCCGCCGGCGGCGCGATGACCAGCATCATGGCAAGTTGCTACGGACATCTTTTCGCGGCCTGTGCCGTGCATTCCGGCCTGATGTACCGGGCGGCCGAATCGGTCTCCGACGCAACGAAAGCCATGAAGCAGGGATCGCGCGCCTCTCCGGAGAATACGGCGCGGCAGGCGCTGGCGCAGAAGCACTTCGCATTCGTACCCGCCCTGGTGATACACGGCAACAAGGACGGGACCGTCAATCCGGTGAACGCGGACCAGGTGGTCGAACAGTTCATGGCGATGGCCAGGCTTGCCGACGGCAGCAACGAGGCGTTAACGGAGTTCTCCAGCAGCGAACACGGCGGAGACCGTTATCCCTACGAAATCCGGGAATATCGCCGTGGGGACACCCTGCTGCTGCGAAAGGTATTGGTGGAGGGGCTGGACCATGCCTGGAGCGGGGGCGACGCGGAGCATCCCTTCAACGACCCGAACGGTCCGGATGCCAGCCGGATGATCTGGGAATTTTTTACCGACTTCCAGCGCAGCGAACAGAAGGCACCAGCTGCCGCAGTGGTCGAGTGAATAGCCGGACGCTTCGCGCAACACTGGGCGATGCGCTTTGTGCGAAGTAAGATTCCTGCGCCGGCCCCGGAGCCTGAAGCGATCGCCGTGTTCTGGAGAACATCTTATGACTGACATACACGAAGGCGGTTGCCTGTGCGGCAGCGTTCGCTATCGGACCGTCGGCAGTGCAGTGCTTGCGACGGTCTGCCACTGCCTGTTCTGCCAGCGGCGCACCGGCAGCGCTTTTTCCGAGCCGGTCATTTTTAAGCTGGAGCAGGTCGAATTCTCGGGCGGCCCGCTCACGACCTACGAGCATCGCTCCGACGAAAGCCAGCGCTGGCTACGCATGGAATTCTGTCCCCGCTGCGGCACCACGGTTTCATGGACCGCGGAAAGAAGGCCGGGAACGCGTGACATCGCCGGCGGAACCTTCGACGATCCCAACTGGTTCCAGGTCGGCCGGCACATCTGGACCCGATCTGCGCAGCGCTGGACGCGCATTCCCGCCGACGTCGAGTGTTTCGAAAAAGGCTCTCCGGTATGAAACCACGCGCGTCATCGCACCATCACTTGCCGTTGTGCGCTTCAGGCGGGAGCGAGGTAGTTCTGTCGCAGATTCTTCTGTATGAATGATCGCGCCTCTTCGAGCACGAAGGGCTCGCCGTCCGCGAGCCTTTGCGCATATTCGAAGAAGGGGACAAACAACTGCCCCTGGTCCACCGGTTTCACGAGCCTGAATCCGCCGCCCCGGATGATTTCTTTCCATGCGGCGCGGACTTCGCTCCAGAACGGTTCGGTTTTGTCGAAATACTCCCTGCCCGGAATGAAATCGAAATTCCTGATGCGCTCGTAGCGGGCGACGCCGTATTCGCGCGCCAGATAGGGGAGGGCTTCCCGGGGTTTTCCGGTTTCATCCAGCACCAGTTTCAGATTGTTTTCCTCCTGTATCCACCCGGTCGCCGTGATGGTGTGGCGATTGGTCCCGACCAGTACCTGATAGTCCTTGCGCACGCTCCATTCCCGCCGCGGCAGCGGCCGCCAGGTTTCGTCGCTGATCCAGGTCGAGAAACTGTCGCTGTGCTGCCAGCGGCCGATCGCGGAATAGCGTGGCGAGTCGTCGACCTGATACACCGACTGCACCCAGGCGCCGCGGCGCTGGCCTTCGGGGATTTTTCGCATGACCCAGGTATTCGTCCCTTGATAGACCAGGGCGGTGTCCGATTGGTATCGCCATTCCTGGCGCCAGTGACGGGTGATAAGCGGTTCGCTTTCGGTGCCGTCCTGCTGCAATACGCGCATCACCAGAATGTGTTGCAGGGCGATGAAATCCTTCCGATCCTCGCTGACGAAGACATATTCGGTGCCCCAGCTCTGGTAAGGCGCGTCCGGCTTGAGCGCCGGGTCGTACCTCGCCACTTCGAGGAAATCGAAACTCACGCGATAGGGGCCGGCCATCGCGAGAATCGCGCGACGATCGCGCTCGAAATCGCTTAAGTTCGCTGCATGCAGACGTGTCCACTCTTGCGCCGGTTCCATGTCCAGCGTAACTGGCGTGCCTTTGGTGCTGGCGCCGCGCGGTTTGAGCATCGTTTCGCCGATCGGCCAGGCAAAGGTATAACGGCTGATGTCGCTGGCTTCGCGCGAACCGGGCTCGTAGGCGTGAACGGCAAAGGGCAGCAAGGCGGCAACCAGGATCGAGGACAGACGCATGGCGGATATCCGGTGAGAGGCGGAGCGCCTCATTCTAGAGGATTGACGTCGATGGGGCGGGCCGCCGCCGGCCAATGAACCATTGGCATGATCTCCCGTTCAGCACCATGACAGATGCAACTTGTCCGTAGCGCCGCGGCCGAACCACTGGTTCGCGGAACCATTGGCAGACTAAATGGCCATCGACGATTACGAGGAAAAACACATGAAGTTCAACTCTGGAATTGCAGCGGCAGTCGTGCTGAGCTTCGCCATCGCGGGCCTGACGGCGTGCGAAAAGGGCGCGGCGGAGAAGGCCGGCGAGAAGATAGACAACGCAGCAAAGAAAGTCGGCGAGAAAATGGAAGAAGCCGGCGATAAGGTAAAGGACGCGGTCAAGAAGTAAAGAAGCACGCAGTACGCGCCGGCCTTGCGTACAGGACGTGTGCTCGACCTGGATGTTCACCACGAAGTCACGAATACCCTCGCGTAGCGTGGAGTACCCTTTTAGGGCACGAAGGCAAAATTGCCCTCTGAATGAGTGCTTATATCCGAACTGCACGAACCTTCTCTGGCCGCCCATGTCGTCCGTCAGCAGCATTTCAGGGGCGTAATGTTTTTGATCTTCTTCGTCTTCCTTGGCGCACTTCGTGACTCGTGGTGAGATCGTCAGTCGCAATTCAGGACACGTTCCGTGTTTCTACGGATGATCCCCTAACGCAGTTCGTGTTGCCGGCGCTGCTTGCGCTCATGATCCGGCCCGGCCTGTCCACCGCTCCCGTCGCGATATAACTCCCCGTGTTGCGCTCTGGCGCGCTGCCGCCGGGGCCCGGCACCCTCGCTTGCCGGTTTTCCTTCCCGATGTTCGCGAAGCCCGGGCCGGCCGCCTGCGGCCTGCGCGCGATGCTCGAAACGCTGTTTCAGAAATTGCAGTTTTTTCTCGCGCCGCGTCTGAATGGCTCGCATGCGGTTGGCCAGCGGTCGATCGATCTCGGCGTGGCGCCGGTAGAACGCGGGAATCGCTGACAGCAATCGCGGCGCCCGTGCGCCCTGGTGATCGGAGAATCCGGCTTGCCCGGCCTTGAGCCTGACTTCGCCGTGCGGTGTGCGCAGGAAAGTTTCGCCCTGGTTGACCTTGTCGTACACACCAGGCTCGATTCCCGGTTCGGTCGATCCGGGAGGGAAATACGCGGTTTCATGGTCGGTCCCGCGTATTCCCAGCGTGACGACGGGCGTGTTAAGCCGATAGCTCGGCGGATTGAACGCGCCGATTGCACCGGTCACTGAACGCATGGCGCCCTCAAGCAACGACAACCAGCTTTTGCCACTGGCCTTGTCGGTCTCCGAATAAACATAGGCGTCGATGCGCATCCGTGTTTTTCCTCTGAGCGTGAGGGAGCCGCCGTCCACCATCTCGAGCAAAACCCAGGCATCCGCCGCCGTGGCGATCTGATCGCCTTCGTTGACCGACGCGCCGGCGCCGAGCGGCTGCGCAGCCGTGCCGCTTCGGGTAATGCTCACCGACCCGGCCAGCGAGTCGACGGTTCCCGCGACGGCCGCCAGCGCCGGCGCCGCCAGGGCCCACGACATTCCCGCACCGATGACATAAGCCGCAAGCCGCATCATTCTCATCGCCCTTCTCCGGCAACGTATTCCGGGGCAATCTGAATTTACATCATATATGCGCGCGGACTGGATTGGGGGGTGCCGTAGCGTCCGCGCGTTTCCTCGAGCGGGCGGGCTCGACATGCAAGGTGCGCGTTATGCGATCATGACGGCTCCACGCAAGATTATGCGCCAAAAACAATGAACGAACTTGTCGAGTATCTCTCCGGCCTGCAGGCCGGTTCGCTTGCAACGCCGGACGGCAAACCGTTCCTGCACGAGTACCGGGGCGAGTTGTCGCTGCATTTCGAATCCCAGACCGTACAAAGCCGCATGCGACGCAATGCGCCGGACAAGCTGGTGCTTGACTACACCAGGGCAATGATGGCGTTCCTGCTGTTTGTCCCCGCCCCGGCGCGCATTGCGATGATCGGCCTGGGCGGCGGGTCGATGGCGAAGTACTGCCTTCGCACTCTGCCCCTGGCGGATTTCACGGCTGTCGAAATCAGTCCCGAAGTGATCGCGTTCCGTTCCGAGTTCGCGATTCCGCCCGACAGCGAGCGGTTTCGCATCGTTTGCGGCGACGGTGCCGACTACGTGAGCAACGCTTCGACTCCTGTGGACGCGCTGATTGTCGATGGGTTCGACGCGAACGGCCAGCCTCCCCAGCTCTGCAGCCAGGACTTCTACGATCAATGTTACGCGCGCCTTTCGGAGAATGGCGTCTTGGTCGCCAACTTCTGGGCGGCCAATGTGGACTATGGCGCTTGCATTTCACGTATGCGCCGCAGTTTTCACGATCGAGTGGTATCGGTTTCGTCCGAGGATCCCGAGAACAGGATCGTGTTCGCCTGCAAGGGACCGGCCTTCCCACCCCCGGAGCAGGACCTTCTCTCGCGGGCGCGCGAACTCAACGCCATGCACCCGATCAACTTCGAGCCGATGGCGGCGGCGATCCTGCACCGGCTGAGAAGACGTGCCGGCAAGAAAAGCGCGAATTAATTCGTTCGAGGGATGCGAGAGGAGCGATCTGCGCAGCGCTTCTTGTCGTTGTTGGCTAGGGTTCCGGGCTCGCAAGAGCCGGCCGGTCCGAGAGCCGACGGTCCCGCCTGATTACGCGGGGCTCCACGGAGGGATAAAAGCCCGGGAGGCCGAGCGCAACGTTCGTCCTCTCATTGGCTGATGTTCGTTAACCGTGGGGAGGTCCCGACCTTGAAATCTCCGTATTCGATTCGCGACCGTTTTGCGGTCATGACCGCAAATGACTGCGCGTAACAACGCTCGCCCCGGTTTCTGGTCGGTGCGCGGCCCGATGAGCCAGCGCATGTATTGGTTCGTCGCCG
>DATFUO010000213.1:0-13754 GCA_035260785.1 Burkholderiales bacterium | reverse complement strand
GCGGCCCCGCCCCGGGCTTGTCTGGTACAACGGCACCAAAGGGGCGGCAATCGTCACCAGCCGTGCGATGGCCGTGGAACTGGCACCGGACAAGATCCGCGTGAACGTCGTCAACCCGGTCGCGGGCGATACGCCGCTGCTCGCCGAATTCATGGGGTCCGATACGCCGGAGATGCGCGCGAAGTTCGTCGCGAGCATTCCGCTTGGGCGCTTCAGCAAGCCGATCGACATCGCCAACGCCTGCCTCTATCTTGCTTCCGACGAGGCGGATTTCATCACGGGTGCGTGTATCGAAGTCGATGGCGGGCGTTGCGTCTGAGACCCACCCACCTCACCCCGGCCCTCTCCCCCCGCCAGCGGGCGGAGAGGGAGAAGTACAAGCGAGCGGCCGTTGGCCGCTCTCTTTTTTCAGCGCCTTCTCCACTTTGGGGAGAAGGCGGGGGATGAGGTGATTATCCGGTGAAGGCTTGCAAGCCGGTCTGGGCGCGGCCCAGGATCAGCGCATGCACGTCGTGAGTGCCCTCGTAGGTGTTCACCGCTTCCAGATTCATGAGATGACGCATCACGTGGTATTCGTCTGAAACCCCATTGCCCCCATGCATGTCGCGTGCAAGCCGGGCGATTTCCAGCGATTTTCCGCAGGAATTGCGCTTGATCATCGAGACCATTTCAGGCGCGGCGCGGTCTTCGTCCATCAGGCGACCTACCCTCAGCACGGATTGCAGGCCGAGCGTGATTTCGGTTTGCATGTCCGCGAGTTTTTTCTGGATCAACTGGTTTGCGGCCAAAGGCCGGCCGAATTGCTTTCTTTCCAGAGTGTAGTCGCGAGCCGCGTGCCAGCAGAATTCCGCCGCCCCGAGCGCCCCCCAAGCGATACCGTAGCGCGCCTTGTTCAGACATCCGAACGGTCCTTTCAGCCCTTCGACGTGCGGCAGCAGATTCTCTTCCGGGACGAATACGTCGTCCATGACGACTTGGCCGGTAATAGAGATTCGCAGGCTGAATTTGCCTTCGATCTTCGGCGTCGTCAGCCCCTTCATTCCGCGCTCGAGAATGAAGGCGCGAATCGTATTTTGGTCATCCTTCGCCCATACAACGAAGACGTCAGCCACCGGCGAATTCGTGATCCACATCTTCGCGCCCTTGAGAAGGAAGCCGCCATCGACTTTGCGCGCACGGCTGATCATGCTGCCCGCGTCCGACCCGAAGTCCGGCTCAGTCAGACCGAATGCTCCCAGGAATTCGCCTGAAGCGAGCTTGGGTAGATATTTCTGGCGTTGCGCTTCGGTACCGTAGGTGTATATCGGATACATGGTGAGGCTGGATTGCACGCTCATCATAGAGCGATAGCCTGAATCCACCCGTTCGATCTCGCGGGCGATCAATCCATAGCACACGTGGTTCACGCCCGCGCAGCCATAGCCCTCAAGCGTCGAGCCGAGAAAGCCCAGGGCGCCCATCTCGACAAAGACTTCGCGATCGAAGCGTTCCAGCCGGTGCGCCAGAAGAACGCGCGGCATAAGTTTGTCCTGGCAGTACGCGCGTGCCGAGTCTCGCACCATGCGCTCTTCGCCCGTCAGTTGTTCTTCGAACAGTAACGGATCTTCCCAGCGGAACGAGGGGCGGACGAGGGGGGCGTTCATGAGTGTCTCCTGTTTTGCGGGTAAGCCGCCTGCGTGAGAATAGGCAGGTGAGCGATGGCCGCCCATTCTAAGCCAAACGCACGGGGCCAATGTGTCGCCCTGACTACCCGGCGCCGAGGTGTTTGCGACCAACGCACTGCACGCCATTACTCGATTTAACAGGGGCCCGGGGACAGGGTTTCGGCGCTATTTTTTCCGCCTTGCGCAAATGTCGTAACCATCGCGCCATCCGGTGGCGTATTGTGGATCGTTCTTGAATCTGGCTTCGTCCCGGGTCTGTCCGCTCGTTCTTTTGCTGCTGTCGCATCCGTCCAGATAGCCAGCGCGAAATGCAGGCGGATAGCCCGCAAGATTTACGTTGGCGTCCTTTTTCGTCGGAGCACAGGCACAGATCAGCACGGCCGTGATCAGCAGGAAAGATTTTTTCATTGCCGGGTTATCCCTTCTGCGTCGAAGCGTCGTCCTTCCCGGCGGCCGACAGGCAAACGGGTCAACTGGAAGAGAATTCTACCTTGTCGCGCGTCGGGCGGATTCTGGGCGCGATAGCAAAAAAAACGCCCGATAAGGGAGGAAATCGGGCGTCAAACACGCAAAAACGGAATTAAGGGGTCAGGTCATCGATCAACTGTTAATGCTTTGCCTCATCTTTGTCATCCGCACCCGCTTTCAGCCAAGCCTGATTACCGACCCGTTGACCAATTTGATCCGCTCGCCGATATTGAACGACGGGCGCTCGGTTTCATATATGGTTCGCACCGTGCCATTTTCCATGTGGACGGTCACTACGAACGCGGCCGTCGTAGGGCCATCCTGTCGATCGACCGCATTGTCGGCGACCTTCAAAATCGTCGCGCTCTCGCCGCCGCTCGCCAGGGACCGGATGAGTCCCGTTGCAAGCGGCCTGGCAGGTCCCGGAATAATGGAATCCACAACACCGCAATCGGGGCACACAGGCTTGCGTTCCGGCAGGCGTGCGCCAGATCGGAACGTCACGGGCCTGCCTTCGGCCAGTGTTTCGCCGCGGCTGCGGGTCAGGCCTTCGTGACCCTCTGTCGGAACGGCTGGGGCCTGGATGATGCCGCTGGATGATGTGTTGCTGAAGCTCGAGAATGGATTGAGGCTTCCGTGCGTGATCGAAAGATGTCCGGTAATCGCCGCCACTCCTATGCCACTGAATGCGACGACGGAAAGCGCTGCGGCGATCATCAAAGGCGTCAGAAGCGGAGTTTTCTTGTGGGTTTTCTTATAGTTCATTTTCTTATGGTTCATGATTGGTTTTCGCGATCAAGTCGCCCATCACCTGGTGCAGGCAAGACAAGGAGCGTCTTATCTTAAGTGACGGATTCTCCACAAACTATTTCGCACAAACTTATTGAGCACGTGGCGTGCCAGAAGAATTAAGTATTGTTAAAACAAGAAGTTGATTCTTCGCGGCCAAGACCATCACGGTTAAACCGTCGCCATGTGGCGACAGTCGCCGCGCGCCGGACCGACATTGGCTCGAATAATCCGTGCGCGCCCATGTCTCCCCGCGGCGACACGGATGTGCTGATCACATCGCCTTGAACAGTTTGGGATCGAGGTGGTGACGTTGCAGGAGTTTGTAGAATTCGGTGCGGTTCCGCTTTGCCAGCTTTGCCGCCTGGGTGACGTTGCCGCCGGTAATTTTGAGGAGTTTGGCGAGGTAGTCGCGCTCGAATTCACTGCGCGCGGATTCGAATGAAGACAGCTCGGCGCTCTGACCGCGCATCGCGCTGTCGACCAGGGCGGGCGTTATGATCGACGTGGTCGACAGTGCGACTGCCTGCTCGACAACGTTGTATAACTCGCGCACATTGCCCGGCCATGCTGACTTGACGAGAATTTCCATCGCTTCGGATGCAAAACCGTTTAGCGGCTTCTTGTAGCGGTCGGCGAGTTGATTCAGAAAGTGGGTAGCCAGAACCGGGATATCTTCGCGCCGTTCGGCAAGAGCAGGCAATGCGAACGAAACAACGTTGAGGCGGTAATAGAGGTCCTCACGAAAATTTCCCGCCTTGATCGCTTCTTCGAGGTTACGATGCGTGGCGGAAATGATGCGCACATCCACCGGGATTATCTGGGTACTGCCGATAGGTCGTATCTCCTTGTCCTGCAGGACACGCAGCAGCTTCACCTGCAGCGGCAGCGGCATGTCGCCGATTTCATCAAGGAATACGGTGCCCCCTTCAGCGGCCTGGAATAATCCCTTGTAATCGCGCGCGGCACCGGTGAACGATCCCCTCATATGACCGAATAATTCCGATTCAAGCAATTGCTCGGGGATGGCCCCGCAATTGATGGCGACAAACGGTTTGGCGCTGCGCGGACTCGCTTTATGGATCGCCCTGGCCAACAATTCCTTCCCAGTGCCGCTGTCGCCGCGAACCAGCACGCTGGCGTCGCTCGCCGCCACCAGCTTGGCCTTGCCGAGGATGCTTTCCACGGCCAGGCTGCGGGTAATGATGTCGGTGCGCCAGTCGGCTTCGCCATTTACCTTGGCGGTGTTGCCGCCGCTCAACGCCACGGCTTTTTCGACTTGTTGAAGCAGATCCTTGCTGTCAAACGGTTTGGTCAGATAGCCAAATACGCCTCTCTGGGTTGCCGCCACGGCATCAGGAATCGTACCGTGTGCGGTCAGGATGATGACTGCCAGCGTAGGATTGCTCTTGTGTATGCTTTCGAACAGCGCCATCCCGTCCATGCCGCTCATTCGCAGGTCGGTGATCACGAGATGCGGGATTGAGACGGAGAGCCGTGCAAGTGCGCGCTCCGCGCTTTCGGCGCTTTCCACTGCGTAATCTGCCCCTTCGAGCCTGAAGGTCAGAAGGCGCAGCAGGTCGGGGTCGTCGTCGACGATGAGGATTCGTGCTTTGGCCATGGTCATTTCTTCTTGGGAAGATTCTGTTCTCGTTCGATCATTTTCATTTCCATATCGAGTATTGCCTCGAGTTTCTGCTGCAAGGCCTCGGAACGACGTTGTTCGTCTTTCAACTTCGCCGACTGCTGTTGCAGGGCTTCGTCACTACGCCGCAATTCAACTAGTTCGGAATGCAGCCATAGCGCCAGCGGTCGCAAGGTCGAGTCTTCGCGGCCCTTGTCCTTCAGCAACGGATTCAGCAGCAAGAGTGCGGCGTTGTCGTCGCGGAAACCGGTGCCCGGTAACGAAAGCAGTAGCGCAAGCTGCAGGCGATTGAGTTCCGACTTGTCATTCTCGAACGATATCCGAATCGTCTCCAGTTCGCCGGCCAGCTCGCTGCCTCTCATCGTCAGCAGCCGGTCGTAAAACCTGGCGATGCGGTCAGGATCGCTTGGCACGGGTTCCATGACCGCTCGGTACCAGGGCGTTTCGGGGCGCGTAGTTTTGCTTTCCACCGGGGCACAAGCGGCGACAGTTACGGCCAGAATAACCCACCCCGGATCCCACCTCATGCGGCGATCTCCACCTGCCGCGACGGCAGGACGACTCGCAGGTGTGCACCAGGATTGCCGTCGACGATAATCTCTACGCTACCATGGTGTGCGCCAACGTATTCCCGGACGATGGCGAGCCCCAGGCCAGTCCCTTTTACGGGTCCGGTATATTCGGAGGCGCCTTGATAAAAAGGTTCGAATATCCGCCCGCGATCCTCCGGAAGTATCCCGGGACCTTCGTCCATGACGTCGATTACGACATCCGATCCACGCCTGCGTAACTGCACGCGGATCGTGCCTCCGGCTGGAGAAAACTTGATCGCATTCGAAAGCAGATTATCCACGATCGCTTCCATCTTGTTCTCGTCGGCTTCGATGTCGAATTCGGTCGCCGCCAGGTTCAGGCTGAGATTCTTCGCCCGCATTGCCAGCGAATGCTGCTGGCCGACACGCGCGGCAAGGCCTTTGAGATTGAACTGTGAGAACGAGAGGGCCGAAGTGTGAAATTGTGCGCTGTGGTAGCTGAGCAGGTCCTCGATAAGTTTCTGCAATCTCAGCGTGTTCTGTCTCAGGATGCGGGCAATCTCGAACTGGCCCGCGGTCATCTTTCCCGTGACCTCGTCCGCGAGCAGTTCCACGCCTTCGCGCAGGGCCGTCAGCGGCGTCTTGAGTTCGTGAGAGACGTGTCGGAGGAATCTCGACTTTTGCTCTTCCAGATCGAGCAGGCGTAAACGCAGCCAGTCGAGCTGCCGCCCGAGTGATTCCAGATCGGCCGGTCCGCTGACGGAGACGCGCGTGTCGAAGCGTCCTTCGCCGAGTCTCTGTATTGCGGACTCGAGTTGTGCGATCGGTTTGGAAATAAGCAGCGTGGCGCCGATTACAAGCAGCAACGCGATTGGTACCAACGCCAACAATTGCCAGAATATGAACCGTTGAACTTCGCCGGCCATCTTCTGCATGGTGTCGACTTCGCGGTCAACCAGTGAATTTCCCTGTTCATCGAGCCCGCGAGCCGCTTCCGAGAGCACTGCTAATTCCGCCGCAGCCAGATTGATGACGTCGGGTTTCCCGCCCGAACTTCCGATGTTCTCGAACAGGGTCGATTCGCGGCTCTGCAGCGCCTGCAACGCCATTCTTTGCTTGGCATCCAATGGAAGCGACGACATTTTGCGCGCGGTTTCCGTGAAGCGTTCGTGAGCGAGTCCGTAGCCCTGCAAAAGCGACGGGTCGCCAATGATCGCAAACTGACGAATGCTGCGTTCCATGCTGGTGATCTGTTCGATAAGAAAACGCGTGTTCTGGGTAGTCTGGACGGCCTGATAGACGGCGCGCTGGCTGTGAGTGGCCAACTGATGTATCGAATAGGCGTTATTGATCAGGGCGAAGATGAGCGGCAGCACAGCCAGTGAAAAACCGGCAAGTATCAGCTTTAGAAAGGACCGAGGGTAATAAAGCTGCATTTACGAGAACCCATTTCATGACGGCGATCGTCGCGACATCGGCCCGGCATGCCCAGCATTGCACAATGTTCGCATGATCGCAGGACCCCTTCGCACTTGCCGGGATCGATAACATGCCGACGATTCGCAGACGGCACTATCGCACGTAACCCGAAACCTCGCCATAAATCAGCTATATGCGCACCGGGGGCCGCGAAGGCAGGTTGGCTCAGGAGACCAATCGCGCCTCTACGCGACCGAATGGTCCAAAATCGGCGACAACGTGATCTCCGGCGTCAATTGGCACCGGTGTAACGCACGTGCCGGTGGTAATGGTTTCCCAGCTTCGCAGCATGTCGCCCACCAGCGACAACTCGTTCGCAATCCAGGTCAGGGCGATACGAGGGTCTCCGAGCACGTTTTCGCCCCGGCCTTCGCGAGCGAGCTTGCCATTAACTTGAGCGGTTACGGGATGCTTGGCCAGATCGTACTGACGCCACTCGGCGATGGTCGCCGGCCCGAGAACAAAATAGCTGGCGCACGCGTTGTCGGCAATGAGTTGCGCCGCGCCGACGGATACGAAATCCCGATAACGCGAATCCGGAATTTCGATCGCCGGGTGCATGCCGGCCACGGCCGCGATGACTTCGTCCAAGGAATAGGGAGTTTTGCGCGGCGGTAAGTCGTACGCCATGCGAAACGCAAACTCTGCTTCGGCGACTTTCATGATGTTGTTTGCCAGCGATACATTCGCCCCCGATGGAAAAACACGCTTTTCCAGCAAACGACCGGCGAGGGGGCCGTCGACGCCGATATGTTGTTGTCCCGCCTTGCTGGTCGCGGCGATTTTCCAGCCGAAAATCTTTTGCCCCGAGAGCCGTGCAACCTGTGCCTGGACTCGATAAGCCTCGACGCGGGTAGCGGGCCGGCATTCGACCGGCAGTGCGTCGATGTGCCGATTTGCTTGCCAGGTCGACCAGATGATACTTGCAGCGTTCCCGATTGCATGGTGTTCCATCTGTACTTTCCCTGAGTGTGGTTTCAGCGGGCAACGACAGGTTGCCGGACGACATTGACGAGTGGCTCGCCACGTGCGAGACGATCGAGGTTTTGTGCAATCAGCCGGCAGCGCCGCGGGCGCAGGCCTTCGGTCCAGCCTGATCCGTGTGGTGTCATGATGACGTTATCGAGGTCGCGAAAAGGCAGGCTGGAGGGATCGCTGTGGACATCGCCTTGCGCGGGATAGCGATACCAGGTGTCGATTGCCGCGCCGCCTATGCGATGGTCCCTGCATGCTTCATACAACGCCTTTTCGTCAATCAGTGCGCCGCGCGCGACATTGATGATAAGCGCCGTAGGCTTCATTTTTGCGATGCGCTGCCTGTCGATGAGGCCGGAGGTGGATGAATCCAGCGGGAGTGCCAGCAGCACGAAATCGGACGTTTCGAGCAGTTCATCCAGCTTCTGCATCGGTGCCACTTGCTCGACCAGGCCGTCCCCGGCCTTCGACGTGCGGCTGCATGCCCGAATATTCATGCCGAAAGCGCGTGCGCGCGCCGCGACTTCACGGCCTATGCGTCCATAGCCGACGATTCCCAAGGTCTGTCCGAATAACTCACCGTGACGCGGACCGCTTAAATGGGAGCCGTACCATTCGCCGCGCCTCAGTGCGGCGTCCATGCGTGGAATCCCGATCACCCATTGCAGCATCGCGGATAGGACGTATTCGGCGATGCCGATTTCATGCTCGAAGACATTGCAGACCGCGGTCTGAGCCGGAATGGCGTCGAAGGCAATGTCGTCGGTGCCGGCACCGGGGAGGTGCAGCAGCTTCAGCCTTGGTGCGAGCGGCATATTTCTCGCCCAGTTCATCGAAATCATGGCGTCTGCATCGGTGAGCGCGCGCTCGAGTTCCTTCCGGTTCTCGTGGTTCGCAATTTCGATGGCCCATCTGGTCTCGAGAAATTCCGGAATGAGCGCGAGGCGTCCGTCGTTGTCTACGCTTTTGATGAGTAGCTTCAAGGGGGAATGTCCAGTCATCTGACTGCAATCCAATGCGGATGTGAATCGGAGGAGGGGAAGTTTAGGCTGTGATAACTTCAGTGAAAAGCCGGCGTCTTCATTGGTACACTCTTCATTGATTTCCGTTCTATCGCCATCTAATGTCTAGATTGTAAAGAACTTTGGACTGGCGCCTCGGGGGAGGGGAAGGTAGTGTCGAAATCGCCAATCAATTGTTTGTGTTCCGGATTAGGGTTCTTATGAGTACCGGATCTTCTATCCTCGTGACCGGCGGTGCCGGATATATCGGTTCTCACACGGCCGTGGAGCTGCTGGCTGCGGGCCACGAGGTGTTCATCATCGATAACCTGTGCAACAGCAGGCTTACCGTCATCGACCGGATCGCTGCCATCGCAGGTCGCAGACCGGATATTGTCAATCTCGACATGCGTGATCGGGAAGGGCTGAGGAACCTGTTTTCCATGCGTACGTTCGACGCCGTGCTCCATTTTGCCGGACTGAAGGCGGTAGGCGAGTCGGTGGCAAAGCCGCTGCTTTACTACGATAACAACGTCAACGGCACGGTCTCGCTGCTGGAAGCGATGGCGGAGGCGGGAGTAAAGACCCTGGTATTTTCCTCGTCGGCTACGGTTTATGGAGATCCCGCTGTGGTTCCGATAACAGAGGACTTCCCCCTTCGCGCCACGAATCCCTATGGCCGTTCCAAGCTGATGATCGAAGATATTCTTCGCGATACGGCGCAGGCGGACCCGCAGTGGCGTATCGCCTTGCTGCGTTATTTCAATCCGGTCGGTGCCCATGAATCCGGATTGATCGGTGAAGATCCACGGGGCACGCCGAATAACCTGGTTCCTTATGTGGCCCAGGTTGCAATGGGCATATTGCCGCAGCTTTCGATCTATGGCGGGGACTATCCGACACCCGACGGGACGGGCATTCGCGATTACATCCATGTGGTCGATCTGGCGAAGGGACATCTTGCCGCTCTCAGGACGCTTGCCGGGCGCCCGAATGTGCTGACCATGAACCTCGGCACCGGACGCGGATGTAGCGTACTCGAAATGGTTAACGCGTTTTCCGAGGTCAGCGGCCGGCGAATCGACTACCGCATCGTCGGCCGGCGCCCGGGCGACGTCGCGCAGTGCTACGCCGATTCGTCGCTCGCGTTTGCGATTATGGGATGGCGAGCCAGCCGTACGGTCAAAGAAATGTGTGCGGACGCTTGGCGCTGGCAGAAAACAAATCTCCCGGTCAAATAGACGGCGGCGGACTCCACGACAAAGTCTCCGCGGACATGCAGAAACCCGGGAAGACGAGACGTCTGGCGTAAACGGGAATTTGGTGCCGGGAGCCGGAATCGAACCGGCACGCCTTTGAGGGCGCGGGATTTTGAGTCCCGTGCGTCTACCAGTTCCGCCATCCCGGCACGGGAGCGCAATTATCGACAATTCAGTCTTCGCGGGCAACCCGGATCGGTTGCATCCGCCGATATAATGCGCGCGATGCGAATCGAGGAGTTCGATTACGATCTGCCCCCCGCGCTGATCGCGCAGTTTCCCGCCATCGAGCGCGGATCCAGCCGGATGCTCCGTCTGGATGGCAATTCCGGCCAGCGCTCGGACCATCGTTTTGCCGACTTGCCGAAATTTGTTCGCGAAGGGGATCTGTTCATCTTCAACGATACGCGCGTGATCAAGGCCCGATTGCTGGGGTCGAAGGCAACGGGTGGCAGGGTGGAGGCGCTCATCGAGCGCGTGGTAGCACCGCGTCGCGCACTCGCCATGCTGCGTGCAAGCCATGCTCCGTCAGCGGGGCAAATAATCCGGTTCGGAGACGCAGCAAACGCCGTAATGGTTCAGCGCCAGGGCGACTTCTACCTGCTCGAGTTCGAGGACGAGGTGTTATCGGTGCTCGACCGGCTGGGAGAGGTGCCGCTGCCGCCCTACATAGAACGACCGGCCGGAATGCAGGACCAGGAGCGGTACCAGACTGTCTATGCCCGCCATCCGGGGGCAGTCGCCGCTCCGACCGCGGGTCTGCATTTTGACCGGGCGATGCTGGATCGACTGCATGCCAGCGGTGTGGGTCTGGCTTACGTCACCTTGCATGTCGGCGCGGGCACGTTCCAGCCGGTGCGGGTCGACGAAGTGGAGAGTCATGTCATGCACAGCGAGCATTATTCGGTTCCCGAAGCAACGGCGCAGGCGGTTGCTGCCGCGCTCGGGCGCGGCGGCCGCATCACCGCGATCGGCACGACCAGTCTGCGCGCGCTGGAAGCCGCCGCACACTCCGGTGAGCTGAAATCCGGTAATGGCGAGACCCGGTTGTTCGTCAGACCCGGATACCGTTTCAAGATAGTTGATCGCCTGTTGACCAACTTTCATTTGCCGCGATCCACCTTGTTGATGCTGGTCAGCGCCTTTGCCGGAATCGAGCATGTCCGCGACGCTTATCGGCACGCGATCGATGAAGGCTACCGCTTTTTCAGTTACGGCGATGCCATGCTGATCGATCGTGCCGGCGCGAACTCGCGCACGCAGGCCTGACATGCAGTTCGAAATTCTTTCCAGGGATGGTCTGGCCCGGCGCAGTCGCCTGACACTCTCCCACGGCAGCGTCGAAACGCCCGTTTTCATGCCGGTTGGGACCTATGGTTCAGTAAAAGCCATGAGCCCTGCGGATCTGCATGCAGTCGGAGCGCAGATCGTGCTCGGCAATACCTTCCACCTTTGGCTCAGGCCCGGGCTGCACGTCATCGCGGCGCACGGGGGCTTGCATCGCTTCATGGCGTGGGACAAACCCATCCTCACCGATTCCGGCGGATTCCAAGTGTTCAGCCTGGGCGAACTGCGCAAGATCAGTGAGGAGGGGGTACGCTTCCGCTCGCCGGTAAATGGAGACATCTGTTTCCTGTCTCCGGAGGAATCGACGCGTATCCAGCGTGCGCTCAATTCCGATGTGGTCATGGTCTTCGACGAGTGTACGCCCTATCCCGCCGGCGAGCGTGAAGCCGCCGCATCCATGCGCCTGTCCCTGCGCTGGGCACAACGCAGCAAGCGCGCTCATGAAGGCAATGGCAACGCGTTGTTCGGCATCGTTCAGGGCGGCATGCATGAAAGTCTGCGCGATGAATCGCTCGCCGGCCTGCAGGAAATCGGCTTCGACGGCTATGCGATCGGCGGCCTGTCGGTCGGCGAACCCAAGCAAGACATGCAACGCATCCTGCGCCACATGGCCCCGCAACTGCCTTCCGGCGCACCGCGCTATCTGATGGGAGTGGGGACACCGGCTGATATCGTCGATGCCGTCATGAGCGGCATCGACATGTTCGATTGTGTGATACCAACGCGCAACGCGCGTAACGGCTGGATTTTCACCCGCCGCGGCACGATCCGGCTGCGAAACGCGCGTTATCGCGACGATATCCGGCCGCTCGACGAGGAATGCAGTTGCTACACTTGCCGGCATTTTTCGCGCGCCTACCTGCACCATTTGCAGCGCGTCAATGAAATCCTCGGCGCCCATCTCAACACTGTCCACAATCTTCATTTTTATCAGCAGCTAATGGCCGAACTGCGGCAAGCAATCGATGCCGTCAAGCTGACCGAATATGCCGCATCGCTGAGGTTCCGGGACGGGTAGCCGTGCTAGAATGCGCCACTTTTTCGGGATGCCCGACGCGTTTTCGGAGCTTGTAGTTTTCGGAACCTGAGATTTTCAGGGTCCGGCGCGTCGGGCTGGCCTGGCGCCGACAGCCGACCAATTATTGTCTTGGGCGCAAAAATCAATTTGGAGGAATATCCGTGCTGATCAGTAACGCTTATGCCCAGGCTGCACCGGCCAGCCAGGGATTCGACCTGTTCCAGATGCTGCCGCTGGTGCTGATGTTCGTGCTGTTGTACTTCCTGATGATCCGGCCGCAGTCGAAGAAAGCCAAGGAACATCGCACCATGCTTGCCGGTTTGCAGAAGGGGGATGAAGTGGTGACGGCCGGTGGCACCCTCGGCAAAGTCACCAAAATCGGCGACAATTTTGTTTCGGTGGAGATCTCGCCGAACGTCGAAATCCAGGTCCAGAGGCCCTCCATCACCACCCTGTTGCCCAAGGGAACCATCAAGAGCGCCGAAAAGGGTTAACGGCCGGGAAGTCCATCAATCCCCAGGAGCGAAGTTCACACCCACCAACCGCGCCGCGTAAGGCATCCATGAATCGCTACCCGCTCTGGAAATACATCCTCATTGCCGCTGCCCTGACTATTGGCCTGCTATACACATTGCCCAATTTCTTCGGTGAAGTCCCCGCGGTACAGGTGTCCCCGGCCAAAACCACGGCGAAGGTCGATGAAACGCTGATGTCGCGAGTGGACCAGGCGCTGACCCAGGCCAACATCAAGCCCGACGGCATATTTCTCGATCCCTCCAGCATCAAGGTGCGTCTGGCCAATACGGACATGCAACTCAGGGCGAAAGATGTTCTGCAAAGCGCGCTGGGCGAAAACTATGTTGTGGCATTGAACCTGTTGTCCAGTTCTCCGCGCTGGCTCACCAGAATCAACGCGCTGCCGATGTATCTCGGACTCGATTTGCGCGGCGGCGTGCATTTCCTGCTGCAGGTGGACATGAAAGGCGCGCTGACCAAGGCTGCCGATCGCTATGCCGCCGATATCCGGACCACGTTGCGGGGCAAGGAAATTCGCTACGCCGGAATTTCCCGCGACGGACAGAATGTCGTGGTGAAATTCCGCGACAGCGAGACGCGCGACAAGGCGGCCGCGGAAATCGGAAAGCAGAACCCGGATCTGCTCCTCAATCAGGGCGAAGCCGGACCCGAATATTCAATCACGGCCGCGCTCAGGCCGGAAGTGCAAAAGCGCATCCAGGAGTTCGCCATCCAGCAGAACATCACGACGCTGCGCAATCGGGTAAACGAACTCGGCGTCGCCGAGCCGATTGTCCAGCAGGCGGGCGCCGATCGTGTGGTGGTTCAGCTTCCCGGCGTGCAGGATACGGCTAAGGCGAAGGACATTCTCGGCCGCACGGCGACGCTGGAGGTGCGCATGGTCGACGAGGAGCATAGCGACGCCGCTTCACTGCAGGCCGCCATTGGCGGCCAGCCGCCTTTCGGCGACGAACTCCTTTACGATCGCGAAGGCGCGCCCCATCTGCTCAAGCGCGAAGTGGTCCTTACCGGCGATCGCATTTCCGATGCGCAACCCGGG
>DATFUO010000212.1:0-2173 GCA_035260785.1 Burkholderiales bacterium | reverse complement strand
AACGCGCTCTGGGACGCGAACGGACGCAACTCTGGACTCCTGAAATGACCGACACAACCTCCATCAAACACCCGACACCGTTAACATCGGGTGATTTTACCGCCGCCGCGGAACCGTTTGCGCTGTTTGGCGAGTGGTTTGCGGAAGCCGTGAAGTGCGAACCCAGCGATCCCAACGCGATGTCGCTGGCGACCGTTGACGCCGATGGGCTGCCGGATGTGCGAATGGTGCTCATGAAGGGCTATGACGCGGACGGTTTCGTGTTCTACAGCCACATCGCCAGCCAAAAAGGCCGCGAACTCGCCGCAAATCCTAAGGCGGCTTTACTATTTCACTGGAAATCGCTTCGCCGTCAGGTCCGCATCCGCGGCAACGTGTCGCCGGTGACATCTGCGGAAGCCGACGCCTATTTCGCCACCCGTCCGAAGCAGGCCCAGATCGGCGCCTGGGCCAGCAAGCAGTCGCAACCGCTGGAAAGCCGGTTTGCGTTCGAACAGGCGATCGCGCTGGTCGCCGCCAAGCATCTGATTGGCGAAGTGCCGCGCCCGCCCGGGTGGAGCGGCTGGCGCATCGCGCCGACCCGCTTCGAATTCTGGCACGACCGTCCGTTCCGCCTGCACGACCGCATCGAATTCCGCCGCGATGCGCCGGCGCAAGGCTGGAGCAAAGTCCGGCTCTACCCCTGAAACTCAGACCGTCACGACCAAGCTTCTAATCGGTCCGAAGACGTGGACGCCCGGGGCATGACCGGGCATGACGAAGAACGAGAGAACCGTTTATGTCATCTTCATCCAACGCGCCGCGACGCACGCTGCTCCTGACCGGAGCCAGCCGCGGCATCGGCCATGCCACGGCAATCCGGTTCTCCAGTGCCGGCTGGCGCGTCATCACCTGCTCCCGGCACGCCTTTCCGGAAGTATGCCCATGGGGCGCCGGTCCGGAAGATCACATCCAGGTGGACCTCGCCGACCACGACGACACCACGCGGGCGATTTCCGAAATCCGCCAGCGAATCGGAACCGGCGAACTGCATGCGCTGGTCAACAACGCCGCGATTTCGCCGAAGGGCACAGGCGGCACGCGGCTCGGCACGATGGATACCGACATCGAGACCTGGAGCCATGTTTTCCGCGTCAATTTCTTTGCGCCGATCATGATGGCACGCGGGCTGATGGAGGAATTGAAGGCTGCCAAAGGCTCGGTGGTGAACGTGACCTCGATCGCCGGCTCCCGCGTTCACCCCTTTGCCGGCGTGGCTTACGCGACCTCGAAGGCGGCGCTGGCGTCACTGACGCGTGAAATGGCATCCGACTTCGGCCGTATCGGCGTCCGCGTCAATTCGATCGCACCGGGCGAGATCGACACCTCGATCCTGTCGCCGGGCACCGAGAAGATCGTCGAGCAGCAGATTCCGATGCACCGGCTGGGCACGCCCGACGAAGTGGCGAAGATCATCTACGTGCTGTGCACGGAAACCAGTTCCTACGTGAACGGCGCCGAAATCCACATCAACGGCGGCCAGCACGTTTAGCCGCTGGCCGCACGACATCGTCATTCCGGGGCGTGCGGAGCACGAGCCCGGAATCCATACTCACGATCGTGGTCATGGATTCCGGGCCTGCGCCAGGTGGACGCATCCCCGATGTGCAATTGCACATCGGGGAATGACGAAACCATCAATCCGCGTAAAATTTCCGCGTTATCCCGCGCAGACGCGGCACCTCGATGTTGAACGCGCTCGAACATTCGTCTTCGTTCTCGCCGTCCAACAGCGCAGCACCGCAATGCCGGCAAAGCCGGGCCGCGATCGCCTGTGCCTTGCCGGCGACGCGGTCCTGTTGATAGCGCGCAAACTCAATGACGTTGCGTCCTGACATTATGACTCTCTCAACCATTGTGTCCTCGCGACCTGAGGCACGCGTTATCGCAGACAAGTTTCGCTCAATCGTTCAGCGCAATGCTCAAATTTTAGCAGAGGAATTGAGGCAGGTTCCATTCCCTAACCGCAGCTTTACGTCTCTACGTATTCGGCGATGCTGGTCGGCTGCGGGACCGCGATGCCATCGGCCTGAAGGCCTTCGATATGAAAGCGGATGGCCTCGCGAATTTCACCTTCAACAGCCGCAACCGTGTCCCCGGTTGCAACGCAGCCAGGCAGGTCCGGTACGTAGGC
>DATFUO010000211.1:0-5254 GCA_035260785.1 Burkholderiales bacterium | reverse complement strand
GACGATCCTTCGCTGCTCAACTGGCTGACCAGCCTTTAACCCGCTTTGCCGGCACCGACCGCTTTGGTTGGGGCCGGTCTTTTGTGCTCCGACAACCATCCATCCAACTCCGCCGGACTTACGCGGCCATCGCTCGCCACTATCGTTATGTGTCGTCTCCCGAAGAATCCCGTTTCCCTGACAAACCTCTCGGAGCTTTGGGCACAAAACGATTCGGGGAACATAACGTGCATTTTGTGGCGCGCCACAAAATGCACGAAAATGACGCCGGCGGCATTGTGATGCAGCGCCCTCCTGACGACTTCGCGCGGGAATACACTGGTCTGGGTCAGAGTGCCGCTGAACAGTTCCTCCACGGCAATCACGCGGTTCTGCGCGTCCAGAAATAGTCCCACGAAGACTTCGACCTGACGATTCTGGATGGAAAGCCGCAGGTAATCGCGTGCCGCCGTCGGCGAACTTAAATTGATGCCCGACTTCATTTCCGCCACCAAGGCTCGCCGCGTAAGTTCGGTAGCGGCCTGAAGCTGTGCATACTTCGCGCCGCCCAATCCTTGGACGGCACAAAAGGCCTCCCGGCTCGCGCCAATAAGCCCGACCAGCGAGCCGAATTTTTCGAGAAGTATCCGTGCGAGGTCGACCGCACTCTTCCCCCTGGTTCCCGTGCGCAGAAAAATAGCTAGTAATTCAGCGTCGGAAAGACTACTTGGGCCCTTGGCCAGCAATTTCTCGCGCGGTCTGTCGTCTTCCGGCCATTCGTTGATCGGCATGCGACGCCTCGTACTTTTATATTTGACAACAACAGTTTACACTGCCGGCCGGGCAATTTTGATAGACTGTTCACATGGCTGAACTTGCTGGCAAAAGCATTCTTCTGGGCGTCACAGGTGGAATTGCCGCCTATAAATCGGCAGAGCTCGTTCGCGAGCTCCAGCGCGGCGGCGCCGATGTCCAAGTGGTGATGACCGATTCGGCCTGCCAGTTCATTACACCGGTCACGATGCAAGCCCTGTCCGGCAGGCCGGTATTCGTTGAAATGTGGGATAACCGCATGCCAAATGGTATGCCGCACATCGAGTTGTCGCGCGGCCGTGACGTTGTCGTCGTTGCGCCGGCAACAGCCGATTTCATTGCCAAGCTTGTGCAAGGCTTTGCCAACGACTTGCTGTCGGCACTATGTCTCGCGCGGGAGTGTCCTTTGATGGTGGCACCCGCCATGAACCGCCAGATGTGGGAAAATCCGGCTACGCAACGCAACGTCGCGCAGCTGCGCCAGGACGGCATCGTCTTGCTTGGCCCGGGTGCGGGAGATCAGGCATGCGGCGAGGTCGGCATGGGACGCATGCTCGAGCCGAGCGATCTTGTCCGGGAAATTTCGGCCTGGTTCCAGCCCAAATTGTTGTCTGGTACCCGTGTGCTTGTCACCGCCGGCCCGACTTTTGAACCTATCGACCCGGTGCGTGGTTTGACGAATCGCAGTTCTGGGAAAATGGGCTACGCCATAGCTCGCGCCGCAATCGAAGCAGGCGCTACGGTAACGCTGATTACGGGTCCTACCGCGCTCGATCCCCCGCAGTCGGCGCGCGTCGTTCGCGTCGAATCCGCCCGCCAGATGCTCGACGCGGTAAACGCGCAAGTGAATGGCGCGGACGTCTTCATTGCGGTTGCAGCGGTAGCGGATTATTACGTTGCCAACAGCAGTCCACAAAAAATCAAGAAGGAAGGCGGCGTTCCATCGCTGCAACTCGCCCTGAATCCTGATATCGTCGAGGCGGTAGCGAAGCGGGCGAATCCCCCCTTCTGCGTCGGTTTTGCGGCGGAGAGCGAAAAGCTCGAAGACAATGCCGAAGCAAAGCGTCGTCGCAAGAATCTGCCTTTGCTCGCTGCCAATCTGGTGCAGTCGGCCATCGATGCCGATGACAATGAACTGGTCCTGTTCGACGACGAAGGCCGCCACCGGCTGGGGCGTTCTTCGAAGCTCGAACAGGCGCGCCTGTTGATCCGGCATATCGCGAAGCTCTATCGACCGCGCAAGTCCGCCCTCCCCGTTTGAGCTGCAAACAATAAGAAAACTGATGCGCAACATCGACGTCAAGATTCTGGACGCGCGTCTGCGCGATCAACTACCCTCGTATTCGACTTCCGGCTCGGCGGGCCTCGACCTCCGCGCCTGTATTGATACGCCAATTCTATTGAAGCCCGGTCAAACCGAACTGATTCCTTCCGGCATAGCAATCCACCTTGCTGACCCGACGCTGGCCGCAATGGTCTTACCCCGATCCGGCCTGGGCCACAAACACGGCATCGTGCTTGGCAACCTGGTCGGTTTGATCGACTCGGATTACCAGGGGCAAATACTGGTTTCGCTATGGAATCGAAGTGAGATTATCTTTACCCTGAATCCGATGGAACGGATTGCCCAGCTCGTCGTTGTGCCGGTGGTGAAGGTGGGTTTCAATGTCGTCGTCGACTTTGCGCAGACCACACGCGGTGCAGGTGGATTTGGCAGCACCGGCAAGCATTGACGCAATATCAGAGAATCCAGTCAGAGAACCCGGAAATGCAAGGGCCGGCAATAACCGGCCCTTGCATTTTTGCGTACCTGCTTTTCCCGGAACGACGCAAAGCTGCTGTCGCGCTGCCGCCCCGACTCGTCGTCAATTGGATTTCGGGAAAACCATCGGCTCGTCGTTTTTGTTCTTGTAAGGATCCGGGATTTCGCCGGCATCAATGCGACGTCTTTCCTCCCAGCGCAGGAAAGTAATCACACTGAGAATCTCGTCCTGATTCATCGTTGTACCAAACGCACCCATCGTTCCGCCGAGATTCTTGGCGACCCCAGTAGCGATCGTGACGTAAATATCGCTGTTGGTGTTGCCCGTATATTTGAACACGCCACACGACAGACATGGCCCCTTCGCACCGTGACCCCCACTGCCATGACAGAATGCGCAGCGTCGCCCGAACCAGGCCTGACCGGCTTCGACAACCTTCATGTCGTTGGTCGGTACTTCCATGTCGTTCTCGTTCGCCTTGTGCTGCGCAGCCGCCGGTAACGCCACAACAAGCGCTGCGGCAAAGACAGCAATCGCTACCAGCTTTGCGAATACCGAATCGATTTTCATACCTGACATGACAAACAAACCTCCCTATGGAACTTACGAAAAAGGCGGATAAAATGGGACACCGTAGCTCTCGACAATCTGTTTCATCTTCCCATTCGCCAGCAGCTCCGCGACGGAGTCGTCGATAAACTTCATCAGCGATTGATCCTGCTTGCGGACGATGAAATTCAGATTCCAGCGCTGATCGGCTTCCGGCACATAGCCCTCGACCATATGGAACTTCGCGTCGGGATATTCACGACGCGCGACCGAAATTGCGGTCGCCCATACCATGCTCGCGTCGATCTCGCCATTGGCCATCGCCTGCATGATCCTGCGGTTATCCAGATAAAGCGATCGCGGAATGTCGCGGGTGAACAGATAGTCATCTATCGGCGTAGACATCGGCACGCCCACCTTGATATTGGCATCCTTGAACTCGGCCAGCGCTTTTTTATCCGCGGCCTTGCCCTGCACGACCAGCACGTAGCCCATGCCGAGATAAGGTTTGGTGAATGCCAATTGTCCCATTAGCATGTCATCGTCACCACTATCGGACATGCCGACAAAGACATCGCAGCGCTTCCTGAGTATCGAATTACGGAACGCCCGGGAGGTGCCTCCCCGCGTACCCGTATCCGCCCAGACCATTTCCAGTCGCATACCGGCGCGCTTGGCGATCTCGCGCATGATCTCAATATCGTACCCGGGAGGATCGGTATTCTGCGCAGCAGAAGGAAACGAGTAGGGGTCGGCGCACGCCAGCAGCCTGCCCTTGGCTTTCGAACGCTCCAGCGTATCGGCAATCTCATCCGGGTCGGTCTGTGCCCGGATCGTAATTGACGTCAATGCGAGAATAAAGGTCAATCCATACAATGCAAATAACTTACGCACATTCAACTCCTTTAAGAATCCTGTCGGCCGTTCCCCTTTTCCCTCGTCAACGCCGCTGCAGTTTCGACGGTTTACCCAAGAGCAACCATAACGGTCTGTGCCGCTTTTTCAACACAAGAAAAAAATAAGGGGGGCAAGACTCTTTGCCCCCCTTAGCCTTACTGTAATCGCGTATTACCTATCTTGTGGCACCCGCTGCTGAATATCACTCAACAGCAAAGACCATCAGGCCGCCGCCCTTCTGATTCTTCTTCAGGAACTCCGAATAGAAAATCGGCCAGATACCGCCGCCGCCCGCACCGTACACAATGGCAACATACTGCTTGCCGTTCGGGCCGGTAAAGGACGTCGGGTTGCCGTGCACGCCGGAGCCGGTCTGGAAGGACCAGAGATGTTCGCCGGTTTCGTCGTTCACAGCGTTGAAGTAACCTTCGGGATCGCCGTAGAACACCAATCCGCCGCCCGTCGCCAGCATTCCGCCGGTCGCCGGATAGCTCATGGATTTCTGCCAGGCAAGCTTACCGGTCGCAGCGTCATAGCCCTTGGTATGGCCGGCACCCGCGTTGAAGTTGATGATCTTCGCGCCTAGGTACCACTCGCCACGCTTCCACTCCATCTTCTTAGCCTGGAGATCCATGGCAAAGTCGTACACCGGCACGTAAACCATCTTGCTGCGGTGGCTGTAAGCCATCGGGTGCCATTCCTTACCGCCATCCAGAGACGGAGCGATATCGGTGGTCACCTTGTCGTACACCACATCCTTTTCAGGATAGTTGTAGATCGGCTTGCAGTTGTTTGCCGGGGTGATCGGCTTGGTCCAGTTCACGCGCTGCAGTGCGGTAACCCATACGCACTTGTGCTCGTTGCCGGCTTTGCCCTTCGCCGTGTTCACGCGATCGATACCATACAAGTGACCATTGCGCGAACCGTGCAGCCACAACTTCTTGCCGCCGACGTCAACCAGGATCATTTCATTCACGCCGTCATAATCGTAGGGATCATTCGGTGTGTAGTTGAAATAGCTTCTGATCTTGCCGGTATCGGGATCGAGCACGAGGTTGCTGTTGGTGAACAGGTTGTCACCGATACGAACATGACGGTCAAAGTCAGGACCGGGGTTTCCCACGGGCCAGTACAGCGAGTTGGTTTCCTTATCGTAAGAGCCAGTGATCCAGGCCGAGCCGCCTCCATACTTCCAGGATTCGCCGGGCCAGGTGTCATTGCCCGGTTCGCCGGGTCCGGGAATGGTGTAGGTC
>DATFUO010000210.1:0-10911 GCA_035260785.1 Burkholderiales bacterium | reverse complement strand
AAGCCATCCGCGATGCGATACATCGCTCCGTGGTGCGCGCACATCAACACCTCCCCGTCGAGGACATGGAACAGGTCGGGTTCGTAGTTCAGCGGGATTTGGACGTGCGCGCAGCGATTGCGGTAGGCGCGCACGCTCTCGCCTGAACGCAACAGCAGAACACGGAAGCAATCGTAGCCTTCGCCGAACACCACCTCCTTCGCACCCTTGTCCGCGATTTCCGCCAGCGCGCAAAGCGCAGCCCCTTGCTCCGGCGCAAACGGCCACGTTCGCCAGTCCTCCATCAGGACCGGACCAGCCTGAAGTCGAATTCGGCGGTGCAGAACGGCGCAGCGGACTTTTTCCCATCGGGCGTCGGTCCGGCGGGATGATCCTCGAAGTCCACCACGAGGGAATGTTTGACGCCAAACACCGCGTCGGAATCAAGATACTCGTCGCCTTTGACGAACAGGTGGGTGGCGACCCGATCGTGGCCCGGGGCGGTGGCGATCACGTGGACATGCGCCGGCCGGTACGGATGCCGGCCCATGCCGAGCAGCATCTTGCCGACCGGACCGTCGGTGGGCACCGGATAGCTCACCGGTTTGACCGTGCGAAAGCCGTAGCGGCCATCCGCGCCCGTGGTGAACCTGCCGCGCGCGTAGTGTTCATTGCCACCCGGCCGCTGCACATCGTAGAACCCTTCGCCATCGGTCTGCCATACATCCAGCACCGCGCCGGCGACCGGCTTGCCGTTCACGTCGAGGACGCGGCCCGACACATAGGCCGGTTGGCCCGGTGCGCTGCCGGCGATGTCGGCCCACATCGGCATGTCCTTCGCACCGCTGACATAGAACGGACCGAGCACCGTGGTCTCGGTCGCGCCACCGGGCTTGCGATGATTGATTGCATCGACCAGCATGGAAACACCGAGAGTGTCCGACAGAAGGATGTACTCCTGCCGCTTGTCGTCGCACTTTTTGCCGGTCGCCGTCAGGAACTGGATGCCGGTCATCCACTCTTGCTCGGTGAGTTCGGTCTCGCGCACGAAAGCGTGCAGGTGCTTTATCAGGCTGGTCATGACCTGCTTGAAGCGCGGATCCTTCGCGCCTTCCAGTTTTGCCAGCACCGCATGGACGAGACCCTGTTCGGGCAGGTTATTCATGGCCAATCCTCCGTGAAGCGTCCTATGGCACCCCTCTATTTCAGGGACTCGAGATAACGAATAAGCTTCGCGCGTATCTTCTCATCGTCCTGGAAATAGATCATCTGCGCCTTGGGTGCCACGGCGATGGTGTCGGTCAGCCAGGCATCGAGCAAAGCCCGGTCCCACACCTTCCCCTTCAACGCCTCCTTGATGCCCTCGGAATAGACGAATCCGGGCGCGGCCGCGGCCTCGCGCCCCATCAATCCGAACAGATTCGGCCCCTGGCCGTGTTTCTCTCCCTGCTCGAATGTATGGCATTGGCTGCAGTAACGAACGGTGTACGCTTTTGCTGCGGCCAGGTCGTCCGCTGCGTACGAGGGCGTCGCCAATGCGACGAACGCCGTGCCGACTGCGCCCTCCACAATCGCCTTCACGGCAGAAACGAACTTGCTCATCTTCTCCTCCACTGGTTTGAATCGAAACGATGAATGTATTGCGCCCTTGCGCTTCCGGCAGCGGGACGGACTCATGTCCATCCCGCTGCTGTCCGCGCGCAATCACCCTCTCGCCGGCTCCTTGTTGGCCTGATTTGCAGCGCGGTAAGCAAACCCGATGATCGGTCCCAATGTGCCGCCGCCGGCCCAATAGGCGCGTCCGGAGGCGGAGGCCACGCAGTTGCCCACACCGTAGAGCCCGGGAATCGGTTTGTCCGTGACGTCCAGTACCTGCCCCTCGGGGTTGGTCTTCGGTCCGCCCTTGGTGTCGAGCGTACCGCCGGTGACAAACGCCGCGTAGTACGGCCCCTTGTCGCTGATCGGCCACATGGTCGGATTTTTGCGGCCCGGTTCCTCCTTGACGTTGCCGTTGAACAGCAGGTCGACGCCGCGCTCGCCGCGATGGAAGTCGAGATCCTTGCCAGCCCTGGCGAATTCGTTGAAGCGCGCGATGCTTGCCTTGAGATTGGCAACGTAGCCCACCGAGATGCGCATCCCGCCATTCTGCCCGGCGTATTTCTGCAGGCGCGCGTCGATATTCGCGGCAAGTTCCTCCAACGTCGTCCCCTTGATGACATGGCGGTCGTCGATCCCAGGGGGCACGATAAGACGGCCGTACTCATGGCTCGCCGAATGGTCCTGCGCACGCTGATCCCAGATCGACGTCAGGATCAGGTAGGGAAATTCCGCATTGGCGCCGTCCCATTCGAAGAATTTCTGGGCCAGTTCGTTGTAGTGCAGCTTCTCGTTGACCACGCGCTTGCCGCGCTTGTCCACGAAAATCATCGAATCGCCCGCCACCGAAAAACAGCCGATCATCGAAGGGTCTTTGGCGATCGCTTTTTCGAACGAGATCGGGCACATCCACGCATAGTTCATGTTGCGCAGTTGCACGCCCAGGGTGCTCGAGATGCGCACGAAGTCGCCTTCGTTGGTCATTGCCGCACACCCGCCGTAGGCCGGGATGGAGAGGAAGTTCCTGCGCAGCTCCTCATCGTGGGTAAAGCCGCCAGTCGCGAAGATCACCGCCTTGCGGGCCTTGACGCGAATCACACCGTCATCATTCTGGACCTCGACGCCAATGACCTCGCCCTTGTCGTTGCGGATTACCTTCTGAACGCGGTGCCCGGTCTTGATGGTCACGCCGTCGCGCCGGCACGCCGTCGACAGGGTACGGGTCGCCACCTGCCCGCCGTCAGACATGGAGGGCGCGCCGTCCTTGGGGAAGAGGACTCTGCCGGTCGCACCGATGGTCTCCATTTCGGCGAAGTAATCTGGCACCGGGGCCACGTGCCGATACGGCAACGCGCCTTTCTCCGCCAGCAGTTCGGTACCTACCGACGCGCTGTCGTAAATCGCCTCGCACATACTGTATTCCCACTCGGAAAGCCCATAGCGGGGATGATTGGGATCGAAGTACTGCGGCTGGGTCAGCCGTGCCACGTAGCGCAGGAAGTGCTGCTTGTCGTCCGGCATGCCGGCCTTGCGCATGCCGGCATTGTTGGGCACCCAGTACCAGTAGGCCGCTTTGAAGGACGTCCCCCCAAGCGTTGCCGCTTTCTCCAGAACCATGACCTTGTTGCCAAGCCAGCGCGAGAACAGCGCGACCGGCAGCCCGGCACCGCCGCCGCCGCAGACAACGATGTCGTACTCGGCATCAAACGCTTCGGCAGCAGCCGCTTCCTTGCCCGACAGAGTTATTGCCCCAAAGGTTGCGGCAGCCGTACCAGCCCCTGCGACCTTGAGGAAGTCTCGACGCGAAGAATCCGGCGTTTCGTTTTCCCGTTTTTTCTTACCCATAGCTCCTCCTGTGAAGTTGATGAACGTTGGCACCCGCAACTACCTAGCTCGTGCAACTCGCTGTCATGCGGCACACGCGATCGGCTTTCGAACTAAAGTCCTCTGTCATCGGTTCCGGTATCGGCTGGCAATAAAAGGCGGCGCTGGACGGGAAAGAAGTAAAGGCCGTACCTCTGCGATATCCAACCCCACAATCCGCGCGGAAAGCGGATGGTCACCACGATCGCGAGCAGGCCCAGTCCGACCAGGTACCAGGTTCCATAGTCGGAGAAGAATTTGTTCATCAGATAAAACAGCACCACCCCGATGATCGGCCCCTCGATCGTCCCGATGCCGCCGATCATGACGATGAAGATCGAGAACGCTGTCCAGTTCACGGTGAAGGCCGCGTCGGGAGAAATGCGCAGATTGCCGAGGAAATACAGCGCCCCCGCCATCCCTGCACCGAACGCGGCGACCAGGTACACGCCGAGCTTGGTGGCGCGCACGTTCACGCCCTGGCTTTCGGACGCGACCTCGCTGTCGCGGATGGCGAGCAACGCCAGCCCCTGACGCGAGCGCAAAAACCAGTACACCAGCGCAACCGAGGCGAACGCGGACAGCAAGCACAACCAGAAAGTCGCCGACACCCGCGTTGCCTTGTCGATGCCGCGCAGCGCAGTCAGACTCGTGCCGGAGCCGCCGCCGACCGCGGAGACATTGGCGACGGAGAGCCGGAACACTTCCGAAATCACCCAGGTGCCGATGGCGAAATAACCGCCTTGCAAGCGGAACGCCACAACCGAAACCGGTAGCGCGACCAGCATCGTCAACAGCGCGGCGATCGGCACGGCCACGAAGGGGTTGATGCCGAAGAAATTCCCCATCACCAGCAGCGCGTAACCGCCGAGGCCCAGAAAGGCCTGCTGGCCGATCGACACCATGCCGCCGTAACCCGCGAGCAGGTTCCACATCATCGCGAAAATCAGATAGCACGCCATCTCGTTGAACTCGCGCATCCAGCCCGCCTCCGCCCAGAACGGAAACGTCGCCAGGAACGCAGCAAGCACGAGCGCCACCACACCCCCTATCCGGCTCGCGCGCGTCGCTCTCTCAACCGAATACGACATCACGCCTCCACCCAACACGGATACCCTACGGGCGTAGCACGTCGGAGTACCTTTTTAGGCACGGAGGACACGGAGGACACAGAGAAGAGCAAAAACTGGAGTAAATTCTCTGCGCACGCCGAGAGTCGGGAATAGTCCACTTTGACGCATAACATGGAGAAACCCGACATTCGCAATCCAATCGTTTTTGCTTTCCTCCGTGTCCTCATGTTCTTCTCCGTGCCTAAAAGGGTACTCCGACGTGCCACGCACGTAGGGTATCCGTGTTGGGTGTAATCATTGAGTCTTGGGAAACAAGCCTGACGGACGGAAGAGGAGCATGGTGAGGAAGACGATGTGGCCGAACCAGATGCCCCAGCCAGGATCGAAGCGAAACCCGATCGCCTGCGTCACACCGAGGATGACGCCGCCCGCGAACGTTCCGTAGAACGATCCCATGCCGCCGATGATCACTGCTTCGAACGCGAACAACAGCAGCGCAGGGCCGTCCGAAGGCGAGACCGTGGTCTTCATTGCATGCAGCGTCCCGGCGAACGCGACAAGCACAAAGGCGATGCCGGTCGCCAGCGCGTAAACGTGGCGATGGTCGAGGCCCATCAGTTCGGCGGCGTCACGATCGTCACTGACCGCGCGGAAGGCCCGGCCGAGCGACGCGTGTTCGAACAGCCACTGCATCGCGACCGCCATTGCCACGGCAACGAAGAAAATCAGCAGGGGCAGCGTGCCGACCGCCAGTCCTTCAGCAAGCACTATGCTCGCGGTATTGAGGCCACCCGACTCGATCGAACGCGGATCGGCGGTATAGATTTCCTGGAGCAGATTCTGGATCACGATGGCGAGGCCAAACGTCACCACCAGCGATGGCAGCGGGTCGCGCCCGAGCGTGCCGTTCAACACGAAGCGCTGCAGCCCGTAGCCGGCCGCGAAGCCCACGGGCAACAGCAGTCCCAGTGCGATCCACGGCGCTGCCGCCGGCGCAAGCCCGAGCGCAGCCACAATCGAAAACGCCGCAAAAGCAGCAAGGATGATGAAGTCGCCGTGCGCGGTATTCGTCAGCCGCATCACGCCGAAGATCAGCGCCTGGCCCATGGCGAACAACGCGTACAGGCCGCCGAGAAGAATGCCCTGCACCAGTGTATTGATATAGTCAGTCAAGGTCTGCGATGGCCGCGGTTGGTGGCAACGAATTCAGATACGAGATAAAAGAGGAAAGAGAAAAGGAAAAACAGATCTGTTCTTCAGGCAGAACCCTTGTCTTTCCTCTTTCCTGTTTTTTCTATACGCCGAAATAGGCGAGGGATATCTGTTCCCTCGTCAGCTCCCTGCTGGCGCCGCTGAGCGTCACCCTCCCCTCCTGCAGGCAATACAACCTTCCGGACACCTTCTGCGCCACGCCGACATCCTGTTCGACGATGACCACGGTCATGCCATCGGAGCAGATGCGCGGCAGCGCTTCGTATATTTCCTTCACCACTATTGGCGCGAGGCCGAGTGAGAGTTCATCGCAAATCAGCAATTTCGGATTGCTCATCAGCGCGCGGCCGATTGCCGCCATCTGCTGTTGTCCGCCGGACAGTGCGGTGGCCGGACTGCTGCGTCTTTCCTTGAGGATCGGAAACAGCGCGTAGACGGCACTGAGATTCCAGGGACCGGCGCGCTTTGCGTATGCGCCCATCAGCAGATTTTCCTCCACCGACAGGCTGGCAAAGAGGCGCCGGCCTTCCGGGACCATGGCGATTCCGCGCCGTACGATTTTCCCGGGCGCAATGCCGCCGATCGGCTGGCCGTCGAATACGATGGCCTCGGGACCCGCATTGAGCAAACCGCATACGGTTTTCAGGAATGTCGACTTGCCGGCGCCATTGGCGCCGATCATCGCGACGATTTCACCTTGCTCAATCTCGAAATCAATCCCGAACAGCGCCTGGAAGTCGCCGTAAAAAGATTCAAGCCTGTTTGTTGTCAGCAGCGCCATCATCGAACAAACAAGACGGAACCACGGAGAGCACGGAGGACACGGAGGAAACCCAAGAACATTAACGGGAAGGGATGCAGGAAGGAATATTCCCCGGCTGACAATCTAACGTTGTCCCCATGCAAATCCGCAATCTCATTCTCGATCTGTCTTTCTCCGTGTCCTCCGTGTCCTCCGTGGTTCACGATCTTCACGCTTCAAGTCCCATGTAAACACGCCGGACTTCGGGATCGTTCATCACCGCGGACGGCGCGCCTTCGGCGAGTTTCCGGCCGAAGTTGATGACGAACAACCGGTCGGCAACGGCGAGCAGCGCGTGCACGACATGCTCGATCCAGATCATGGCCACTCCCTGCGCCTTGATGCGGCGGATTTCCCCAACCAGCTCGGCCGCTTCGTGCTCGGTCAGGCCGCCGGCGATTTCGTCGAGCAAAAGCACTTTCGGTTGCGTCGCCAACGCACGGGCCAGTTCCAGGCGTTTGCGATCGAGCAGGGTCAGGCCGCCGGCAAGCCGGTTCGCTTTCGCCAGCAACCCGGTTTCGCGCAGGATCTCCACGGCACGCGGATAGGTTTCCTTTTCCGCTGTCCCGCTGCCGAACGACGCGGCAGCCACGAGGTTCTCGAACACCGTCATCGCGCCGAAGGGCTGTGGAATCTGATAGGAACGGCCTATGCCGGAACGACAGCGGCGATGCGGCGGTTGAAAGGTCACGTCTGCGCCGCCGAACAGAACGCGGCCGGAATCGGCACGGAAATCGCCACTGATCAGGTTGAACAGCGTCGTCTTACCGGCCCCGTTTGGGCCGAGAATGCCCAGGGTTTCGCCTGCGGTGACCGACAGCGTGATGCCATCGGCCACCTTGAGCGCGCCAAAACTCTTGCTTACGTTCTCGAGTGCGAGAATCGCGGGCATCCATTTCCCTCCGGCCGAAATATCAGGCTCAGGCAATGAGCTTGAGTTTGCCCCCGGTCGGAATGCTGGGCGCCTGCGAGTTGTTGACGATCACCAGCTCATACTTGTGCTTGCTTCCCTTCACCCACTGGCCGAGCACCAGCGGGGTCTTGCTGACATTTCTGAATGGGCCGCCGCCGCCCCATTTCACATCACCGACCACGGTCTTGAGGCTGGTCGCGGCGACCGCATCGCGGATAGCGGCATGGCTTCCGATGTCGCTGGTGCGCTTGAGCGCATCCACGGCCACCTCGAACAGCGCGTGCGCAAAGCCGATCGGCTGCGTCCACTGGCGCCTGGTCGAGCTCTCGTAGGAATCGGCAAGCTGCTTCGCGCTCTGCCTGGTCAGCGATGACGCAAACGGGTGCGAGGGCGACCACCACACTTCCGAAGACAGACCGTCTCCGAGGTCGCCGAGCGCCTCGATCGCGCCGGGGAACAATAATGCCTTGCCGAGAGTGACAACCTTCGGCTTGAAGCCCTGCTGCTTCGCCTGGGTCAGAAAAGTCTTCGCATCCGGCGGAATCACGACGCCGGTGACGATCTCGACATTGTCTTTCTTGAACGCCGCGATCTGCGCCGAGAAATCGTTGTTCATGTTCTGGAACCGGCCCGGGTCCAGCAGCGTGAACCCTTCCTTCGCCAGCGGTCCGGGGAATCCGCGATCCTTGTCGCCCCAGGCGTTGCCGTCGCCGTCGTTCGGGAACAGGCCGCCGACCTTCTTGTTGGTCTGCACCGAATTCCATCCGGCGAGAAAGTTGGCGATGACGTCTTCGAGTCCCCAGAAGATGTGGTATGTCCAGTTGAAGCCCTTGCCCGGATCGCCGTTGCGGCCGAAGAACCAGGGCTGCCATGGCGCCACCGTCGAGACGCATGGAATCTCGTTCAGTTCGCAGGCGTCCGACACCGGGTTCGTCGTTTCCGGAGTCGACGAAACCAGCATCAGGTCGATCTTTTCCTTGAGGATGAGATCGTTCGCCACTTCGCCGGCGCGGTTCGGGCTCGACTGGCTGTCCTTCTGGATGATCGTGACCGCGACTTTTTTGCCGCCGATGTCGATGCCACCGGCGAACAGCTTGTTCATCTGGCCGACGACGAATTTGTCGGCCTCGCCGAATGGCGCAAGCGGGCCGGTCTGCGGCGACACGAAGCCGATCCTGATGCCCTTGGCTTGCGCGAATGCGTGCATCGGCAAGCCGAGTACCGCTGCACCGGCGAGCGTGCCACCGGCTTGAATAAGCGCACGGCGGCGCTGGAATCGTTTGTTCTGCATGACTACCCTCCTCTATATATATTTATCGTAGTGAAGCTGCTGCGTGAAACAGTCGCTATCCTGGACGGGCTCCCTCCCAGGCGTTCTGCAAAAGCTGCCGGATCGCCGCGTACTCGATCGGCCGCGGGTTGTAATAGGGGTTCTGCGTCGCGCGCCGCGCTGCGTCGTCGAGCGATTCGGCCTTCATGCCGATATCCCTGAGCGCGAGCGGCGCGCCGATTTTCCGGGCCAGATCGTAAAGCCCGGCTGCGGCCTCGACGCCATCGAGCGCGCCCGAGATGCGCGCCATCGCCACCGGCGCGGCGTCGAGGTTGTATTGAACGGCATGCGGCAGGATGACCGTGTGAGTCTGCGCATGCGGCAGGTTATAGCTGCCGCCGAGCGTGTGGCAGAGCTTGTGATGGATCGCCATGCCGACATTGCCAAGGCAGGCACCGGCGAGCCAGGCGCCGTACAGCGCTTCGGCGCGCGCTTCGAGATTGTCCGGCTGCGCCACCACGACAGGCAGGCTGGACGCGAGGGCGTGGATGCCCGCTTCCGCCATCAGCGACGTGATCGGATTCGCATCCTGCGCGTACAGCGCTTCCACGCAATGCGCAATCGCGTTCATGCCGCTCGGGCCGGCGATTTCAGCTGGCAGCGTCATGGTCAGCAGCGGATCGTAAATCACGGTCTTCGGTTGTACTCGCGGGTCGCGTCCGGTTTTCTTCTGGCCGTCCGCAGTGATGCCGTAGATCGGCGTCATCTCCGAACCGGCGAACGTAGTCGGAATCGCCAGGATGGGCAGATCCGAGGTCAGGGCGATTGCCTTGCCCAGTCCGATGGTCGAGCCGCCACCGATGGCCACACAGCAGTCGGCGTTCAGCGCCATTGCCACCACGCGTGCCGCTTCCGCCGTCTCGAGCGGTACGTGCATCGCTGCTTTGTCGTAGACACCCGCCGAACGCTCACCGAGCCGTTTCGATACGTCCTCCGCCGATGCACGTTGCTCCGGCGTGCATAACACCAGCGCGCGATGCGCGCCGAGGCGTTCGATCTCCGCCCCAAGTTCATCCAGCCCGCCGACGCGGAATACCACTCGCGACGGCTGACTGTTATAGACAAACGCTCTCACCCTTGCCCTCCCTGAATCGGCGTCACAAATAAATCGTGAACCACGGAGATCACGGAGGAAACCCAAGAGACGATCGGCCCCAGTGAGAAGAAACGGCCACCGTTCATCAGCAACCGCATTGCCAAACGACTCCTGGCCCATTTGTGCCCGTTGAGCTCTTCTCCGTGTCCTCCGTGTTCTCCGTGGTTCATATTTGGAGACTTAACGGGGGTACCAGGGAGGAATCTTGGCGTCGACGTTGACCCACACGGATTTGGCATCGGTGTAATCGTGCATGGCCTCGAAACCCATTTCGCGTCCGTACCCGGACCTGCCGAACCCGCCAAAAGGCGATCCGGGATTCACCCGCTTGTAGCAGTTGATCCAGACCATGCCGCTGCGCATCGCGCCTGCAATGCGGTGCGCACGCTGCAGATGGGTGGTCCACAGGCCGCCGCCCAGTCCGTAGTCGGTGCCGTTGGCAATGGCGAGCACCTCGTCGTCGTCGCGGAACGTGGTAACCGTGACGAACGGGCCGAACACTTCTTCCTGCGACACGCGATCCGTCGGTTGTGCCCGCACCACGGTCGGTTCCACGTAGCAGCCTTTGGCCAGATCGTCGCGCTCCGGCGGCTTGCCGCCGAGCAGGATTTCGGCGCCCTGTTCCTTTGCCACCTTCACATAGGAAAGCACGCGGTCGCGGTGCAGTTTCGAGGTAAGCGGACCCATCTCGGTTTCTGCGTCGAGCGGATTGCCGATCCGGATCGAGCGCGCCAGCTTGAGGAAGCCTTCGAGGAAAGCGTCGGCGACCTTTTCATGCAGGATCAACCGCGATCCGGCGATGCAGGCCTGCCCCTGGTTGTGAAAGATGGCGAATGCGGAGCCGTTGATCGCTGCCGGCAGGAAGGCGTCGTCGAACACGATGTTGGCGCCCTTGCCCCCGAGCTCGAGCTGCACGCGCTTGAGATTGCCACTGGACGCCTGCACGATCTTGCGTCCGACCGCGGTCGAGCCGGTAAACGCGATCTTGTCCACACCAGGGTGCTCGGCGAGGTACTGGCCGGCAATGTTGCCGTAACCAGGCAGGAT
>DATFUO010000209.1:0-27004 GCA_035260785.1 Burkholderiales bacterium | reverse complement strand
TTCTTTCTCACACAGCTCCTCGGCGCGTTCAACGACAACGTCTACAAGAATGCGCTGGTCATCCTGGTCGCCTATCATGCGGCGACGTATTCCAGCCTCGACCCGAATCTGCTCACCAACGCGGCCGCGGGCATTTTTATCCTTCCCTTCGTGCTTTTTTCGGCAAGCGCCGGTCAGATCGCCGACAAGTTCGAGAAGTCCGCGATCATCCGCATCATCAAGGCGATCGAAATCGGGATTATGGCGATCGCCGGTGCGGGCCTGTTGCTGCAGAGCCTGCCGCTGCTGTTCGCGGCGCTGTTCCTGCTGGGGCTGCATTCCACGTTTTTCGGTCCGGTGAAATACGCAATCCTGCCGCAGGCGCTGACCCCGGTGGAACTGATCGGCGGAAACGGCCTCGTGGAAATGGGGACTTTCGTCGCCATCCTGGCCGGCACGCTGATCGCCGGGGTGCTGGTTGCGCTCGACAACGGCATCAGCTGGGTCTGCGCATTGATCCTCACCATCAGCGTACTTGGGTTTCTTGCCAGCCTTGCGATCCCGAGGGCCCCGGCGGCCGCTGCTTCGCTTGCCTTTGACTGGAATCCATTGCGCGAGACGTGGTCGAACCTCAAATTCGCAAAGCAGAACCGCACGGTATTCCTGTCGTTGCTGGGCATTTCCTGGTTCTGGTTCTATGGCGCGATGTTTTTGTCGCAGTTTCCCAATTACAGCAAGGCCGTGCTGGGCGGCAACGAACATGTGGTCACACTGCTTCTGGCGCTGTTCTCCGTTGGCGTGGCGGCGGGATCTTTGCTGTGCGAGCGCCTGTCGGGGCACAAGGTGGAAATCGGGTTGGTCCCGTTCGGATCCATTGGGCTGAGCGTGTTTGCAATCGATCTATTTTTCGCCACGCCGGGCAGTATTGTGCACAACAGCCTCGGCGCGTGGCAATTCCTGGCGCAAGCGGGCGCGTGGCGGGTTGCGCTGGACCTGTTTCTGATCGGCACGTTCGGCGGTTTTTATATCGTGCCGCTATACGCGCTGATCCAGACGCGTTGCGCGCCCAGCCATCGCTCGCGGGTGATCGCGGCAAACAACATTCTGAACGCGCTGTTCATGGTGGTCGCGGCCGGCATTGCCGTGGTGAGCCTGAAGGCAGGCATGACGATCCCGCAATTGCTGCTGCTGACCGGAATGCTCAACCTGATGGTGGCAATCTATATATACGCCCTTGTGCCGGAATTTCTGTTGCGCTTCATCGACTGGATGCTGGTGCACTCGATCTACCGGCTCAAGACGGCCGGCGTCGAGAACATTCCGGAAGAGGGGCCGGCCTTGCTGGTATCGAATCACCAGAGCCTTGCGGACGCGCTCGTCATCACGGCCTCGTGCCGGCGCCCGATCCGCTTTGTCATGTATTACGCAATCTTCAACGTGCCGGTGCTGCGGTTCATTTTCCGTTCGATGAAAGCCATCCCGATCGCCGGCGCGAAAGAGGCGCCGGAAGTGCTCGAACAAGCCTATGAGGAGATCGCCGCGGCGCTCGCGGACGGACAACTGGTCTGCATTTTTCCAGAGGGGCAGTTGACGCGCGACGGCGAGATCGGGCCTTTCCGACCGGGCATGATGCGCATTCTCGAGCGCACGCCGGTGCCCGTAATCCCGATATCTCTCTCGGGTCTGTGGAAGAGCATTTTCGCGCGCAACAAACAGGTGTCGATTCCCTTTGCGCGGTTGTTCCCGACCGTGCGTCTGAATGTAGGCATTCCGGTAGCTCCCGCTTCCGCCACCCCCGATGCGATACGCGCTGCCGTATTGGCACTGCAGGGCGAGCGAAGGTAGACAGAGACGTCCGGTCGCGGGCAGCGGCCGTGCGTTATGAAACGCCTGGATCATTCGAATCGCACCTTCATCGCGCAACGCAGAATTGACGCGTAACGGCGTCGTAGCGGTCCGCTTTCCTGATGCAGTGCCGGATTGACAGGGCACTTTCCCGCATGCACGCTGGCGGTCGCTCTATCGGCGCCGTGTTGCGCCGTCCGTGGGAGGAGAGAGTATGGCAACCGCCGCAAATCCGAATGTATCCCGGTCCGATGCCGAACACCGCAGGCAATTGCGGCGCGCGGTCATTGCCAGCACGGTCGGGACCACCATAGAGTGGTACGACTTCTTCCTGTACAGCATCGTCACGGGGCTGGTCTTCGCAAAACTTTACTTCCCGCAATCCGAACCCCTGATCGGAACTTTGCAGGCCTTCGCCATTTACGCCGTGGGCTTCATTGCCCGGCCGGTGGGCGCGGCGATCTTCGGCCATTACGGCGACCGCATTGGCCGCAAATCGACGCTCATCGCCACGCTCATGCTGATGGGGGTCGCGACCTTTCTGGTAGCTTTCGTTCCGACCTACGATCAGATCGGCGTTTGGGGCGCGGTGCTGCTGACGGTGCTGCGCTTCCTGCAAGGGGTGGGCGTAGGGGGCGAGTGGGGCGGCTCGGTCCTGATGTCGATGGAGTGGGCCAAGACCAATGCGCATCGCGGTTTCATTGCCTCCTGGCCGCAGTTCGGCGTGCCGGCCGGGCTGTTCCTTGCGAACCTTGCCGTGCTCGGATTCAGCTGGCTGTCGGGCGACCAGTTTTTGGTATGGGGATGGCGGGTGCCATTTTTCCTCAGCATCTTTCTCATCGGAATCGGCCTCTACATCCGCCTGAACATTCTGGAAACGCCGGTCTTCGCCAAACTGCTCGCCGAGAACAAGATCGAACGCACACCGATGATCGAGGTCATCAAGCGCCATCCGAGGCAGATTCTGCTGTCAGCCCTGGCGCGCCTGGCGGAGCAGGCGCCGTTCTATATCTTCACGGCCTTCATCTTCACTTACGCAACCCTCCAACTAAAGACCCCGCGCGATTTTGTCCTGACGGCACTGCTGTTCGCATCGGTATTCTCGTTTTTCACGGTGCCCTTCAGCGGCTATTTGTCCGACCGGATCGGCCGCAAGAAGATGTACATGATCGGCGCAGTCACGACCGGCCTGTTCGGCTTTGCCTACTTTGCCATGCTCGACACGATGATTCCGCAATGGATCTTCATCGCGATTTTCCTGTCGCTGATCCCGCATGACATGATGTACGGACCGCAGGCGGCGCTGATCGCGGAGTCGTTCACCGGCCGCCTGCGCTACAGCGGCGCCTCGCTCGGATATCAGCTCGCATCGATCATCGCCGGCGGTCCCGCGCCGCTGATCGCGGCGGCGTTGTATGCGCACTACAAATCCGGCTACGCCATCGCAGCCTATATTCTGGTGTGCGCGATCATCAGCCTGACGGCAACGGCGATGCTCAGAGACTACACCGGCAAGGACATTTCGCAGGAGTACGACCGCAAATAATCCGCCGGATGCCGGTGCTATCCGGCGCCCTCTCCCGCCGTTTCCGGGGTTGCGCAGACAATTCACGATGCTGCGTTGCAGCGTCCACGTTATGCGCAGAATGATCACTCTGCTATGTCCGCAACAGGGATGCTGAACCGGTCGCGTCCCGTTAACATTGCGTGGATCAAACAAGGCATACATAAAAAGCGGGAGGCGGGGCATGGAACGACAGACTTTCGGATTCATCGGTGTCGGGCGCATGGGCGGCCTGATGTCCGCGCGGCTGCTCAACGACGGACACAAGGTCGTCGCCTACGACGTAGCCGAGGAAGCGGTCGCGGCGCTGGAAAAGCAGGGCGCACAGCGTGCCGGCTCTGCTGCAGAAGTCGCTAGCAAGGCGGACACGGTGTTTCTCAGTCTGCCGAATCCGGAAATCGTGCAGCGGGCGGCTTTGCAAAGCGGGGGCGTGATCGAAGGCACCCGGGTGAAGCACGTGGTGGACTTCTCGACCATAGGGCCGCGCACAGCGAGCCTCGTCGCCAAAGGTCTCGCGCAACGCAATATCGTCTATGTCGACGCGCCTGTAAGCGGCGGCCTCAAGGGCGCGCGCGAAGGAACCCTCGCGGTGATGGTGTCCTGCCCGAAACCTGTTTACCTTGAGCTGGAAGCGATCCTCAGGACTTTCGGCAAGCCTTTCCATCTCGGCGAGAGTGCCGGCCAGGCGCAGACCATGAAGCTCGCCAACAATCTGCTCGCAGCCGCGGCCATCGCGCTGACTTCCGAGGCAATGGTGATGGGCGTCAAAGCCGGGCTCAACCCGAAGGTGATGCTCGACGTGCTCAACGCCGGGTCGGGACGCAACAGCGCCTCACAGGAAAAATTTCCGAAATCGGTGCTGCCGGGAACTTTCGATTTCGGCTTCGCCACCGGCCTGTCGTACAAGGATGTGCGGCTGTGCATCGACGAAGCGGAGGCGCTCGGCGTGCCGATGATCTGTGGAGCGGCCGTGCGCCAGATGCTCGCCGTCACCAACGCAATGTACGGCCCCGACTCGGATTTCACCTCGATGTGCAAAGTCATCGAGTCGTGGGCCGGCGTCGAAGTGCGCGGCTAGCGCGAGCGCGGGACGTCATCATTCGAATTCCGACTCAACGCTGCCGCGGGAGAATGCCATGTCGCTTGCCACCCGGTCGATGAATAATCCCGTCATCCTCGAAGCCCACGAACCCCTCGCCGCGCGCATCGCGCGGTCCGTGGGGGCCGTCTGCGCGGAAAATCTGTCTGCCGAAGTGATGGACAAGGTGAAGCTGTGCCTGGTCGATCTCATCGGCTGCGCATTCGAGTCGCGCGATCTGCCCTGGAGCCGGCAGGCAGTGAAACTCGCCGAGCATGTGGACGGCAAATCCGGCGGCGCGGCCATCATCGGCGCGCCCGGATTTTTTACCTGCGGTGATGCGGCGTTCGCGAACGCCGTGATGGGACATGGCCTGGTACGCGAAGACATGCACGCCGGCAGCATCAGCCATCTGGGCATCGTCGTGCTGCCGGCCTTGCTGGCGCTGGCGCAGGCTCGCCGCGTCAGCGGGCGCGATTTCATCGCTGCCACAGTGGCCGGCTATGAGGTGGGCGGGCAGGTCGGACGCGCCGTGATGGATGCCGAAGTGGCGAAGATCCACCGCCCGACCGGCATCACCGGTCCGGTCGCCGCCGCAGCGGCGGGATCGCGCCTGTTTGGGCTTGGCGTCGAACAAACGACCAGCGCGATCGCGCTCGGCGCCAATACTACCCTCGGCTTCAATCAATGGGCGCACACCGGCGGCAGCGAAATGTTCTTCCATGCCGGCTTCGCTGCGCGCAATGCGGTGAGCGCGGTTCGTCTCGCCGAAAACGGCGCCTTCGCGTCGCCGTCCGCGCTCGATGGTGAGGCGGGCCTGTTCGCCGCCTTGCGCAAACGATCCGCGGCATCGAAGGTGGAGTTGTTCAAGGCGGCACCGGAAATCCTGTCCGTCTATCACAAGCCGGTGCCGGCCTGCAATTTCGCGCAGACCGCAAGCCAGGCGGCACTCAGGATTGCGCGCGAGGGCCAATCGCCGATCGATCGCATTGCTTCGATTACCGTGCGGGTACCGCGCGCCGGCGCGTTGTATCCGGGCTGCGACTACACGGGGCCGTTCGCGCATATCCTGCAGGCGAAGATGAGCATCCAGTACAACGTCGCGGCCGCGCTGATCGAAGGCGGTGTGTCGGAGAAGAATTTCAAATTGCTGAACGATGCGCGGCTGCACAAGTTGATCGGACTGATGACGCTGGAGGTCGACGACGCAATGACGCGCGCCTATCCGGGCAAGCAGGGCGGGGAAGTGGAGGTTCGCGACACCAGCGGCGCAACCCAACGGCTGCGGCTGGAGGATGTCGTCAATGCCACCCCGGCCGAAGTACAAAAGCGCTTCCGCGCGGCGGTCGAGGAGGCGGTGGGCAAGGCGCGCGCGCAGGAAATAGCAGATGGCATCGAAGGCCTGGACCGCAGCGACGATGCCGGACGGCTGGCTTCGCTGCTGCAAGCACCAGCTCGATGAAGGCTGGCCAACCAAGGCTGAAGTTCTCACCACAAGACACGAATACCCTCGCGTTAGCGTGGAGTACCCTTTTAGAACACAAAGATGCACGAAGAAGGACCAAAGTCTCCAAGTCGATTTTCTTCTTGAGTTTCTTCGTGACCTTCGTGTGGTGCGCAGTTCTGCATTCAATTTTTGCGTCTTTTGGGTGAACGAAGGCATTGATTGGAATGGGCGTGGCGCAATTTACTGAAAACTTCCTGCAAGCATTGATCGCGGGCCTGCTCACGGGGTCGATCTACGGCTTGATGTGCGTAGGTCTGAGCGTGATCTTCGGCGTCATGCGCGTGATCAATTTCGCCCACGGCGACTTCATGATGCTCGGCATGTACGTGGCCTATTACGCGTTCGGCGTGCTCGGCATCCATGCAGTGTTCGGTGCGATAGTCGGCCCTTACGTCGCCGCCCTGATCGCGGGGCCGGTGATCTTCCTCGCGGGCGTGCTGGTACACCGGCTGCTGATCAGCAAGGTCACCGGCATGCGCGGCAGCGTGCTGCAGTCCGAAGGCCATTACGCACAACTGATCCTGACGCTCGGTCTGGCGCTGATTCTGCAAAACGGCGGCCTCTACCTGTTCGGCTCGACACCGGTGTCGATTTCGACCCCGCTCGCTTCAAACGCCTGGGCGGCCGGCCCGTTTTACGGCGACCGGATCGAAGTCTTCATCAACCAGGGGCAGACCGTTGCGGCGGCCATCGCCGCGGTGGTCGTGCTCGCCTTCATCATGATCATGAGCCGTTCGCGGCTGGGAAAATCGCTGCGCGCCGCGGCAGACAATCCGGAGGCGGCGACTTACATGGGCATCGATGTCGCCCGATGCCATCGGCTCGCGTTCGGGTTTGGCGTGGCCATCACCGCTATCGGTGGCGGATTGCTCGCTTCCGGTACTTCGTTCCAGCCTTATGTCGGGCTGGAGTACGTCATCGTGATGTATGCCGGGGTGGTGCTCGGTGGCCTGGGCAGCGTGTCGGGCGCCTTCCTTGGCGGCCTGACGATCGGCCTGGTGCAGCAGATGTCGACGCTGTTCCTGCCGAACCAATTGCAGAACACCGCGATCTTCGTCGTCTTCCTGTTCATCGTGCTGCTGCGCCCGCAGGGGCTGTTCGGCACGGCGATGCGGAGAACCTGACATGCCGGGTACGGATTCGCTCGCGACCAACTGGCGTCGCCAGGCATTGCTGATTGCTGCATTTGCCATTGCATATGGACTGCTGGCGATGTTTGTCGAGCATTCCTACTATCTGCTGATCCTCGCGGTCGTGCCGGTGTGGGCGGTCATGGGACTTGCGTGGAACCTGCTGAGCGGATACAGCGGCTTCGTGTCCTTCGGCCATGCCGCGTTCTTCGGCCTCGGTGCTTATTTTGTCGCCCTGGCGCAGATTCACTGGGGCCTGTCGCCCTGGCTCGGTATTCCCTGTGCCGCCGCCGTCGGGGCTTTCGCGGGCCTGGTGGTGGGAATTCCGACTTTCCGCCTGCGTGGCCACTATTTCGCACTCGCCATGCTGGCCTACCCGCTTGCGCTGCTCTATGTGTTCGAGTGGCTGGGTTACCAAGAATTAGCCCTGCCGATGCAACGCGAACATGCGTTCGCTTACATGCAATTCGAGGACCATCGCATTTACGTCTGGCTCTCGCTGGCGATGATGATCAGCGCGATGGTGCTGACCGGCCTGGTCGAGCGTTCCCGATTTGGCATGTCGCTGGTGGCGATCCGCGAAGACGAAGCCGCCGCCGAGGCCGCCGGCATACGCACGCTGGCGTGGAAGCTCAAGGCCATCACGCTGAGCGGTGCGCTGGCCGGCGCGGCCGGCGGGTTCTATGCTGTGGTGCTGCTCGTGGTGACTCCGCCGGCCGTTTTCGGCATGCTGGTCTCGGCACAGGCCCTGATCGTCACAATGTTCGGCGGCGTGGGCACGCTTTGGGGGCCGGTGATCGGCGCGGTCGTGCTGGTTCCGCTGAGCGAATTCCTGCATGCGCGCCTCGGCAACGTCATCCCGGGCATTCAGGGCGTCGTCTACGGCGTCGCGATTGTCGCGGTGATCCTGCTCGCGCCCGAGGGCGTGTTCTGGAAGGTGAAGGATATGGTGTTGCGCCGCCGCGCGCGCAAGCCGGTCGCTGCGGAGCGGACCGATACCGTTATGGCTGCGCTGCCGGCGAGAAAAATAAATGCGGACGGCGCAATCGTATTCGAAGTGCGCAATGCCTCGAAAGCGTTCGGCGGCCTCAAGGCGGTGCGCGACGTCAGTATCCAGGTCATGCGCGGCGAAATCCTCGGCATCATCGGACCGAACGGCGCCGGCAAGACCACGTTGTTCAACCTGCTGAACGGTTTTATCCGGCCCGACCAGGGCCAGATCCTGCTGGAGGGCAGGGACATCGTCGGCCGGCGCCCCTACGAAATCTGTGCGGCAGGGGTGGGCCGCACCTTCCAGGTCGTCCGGCCGTTCCGGCGCATGAGCGTGCTGGAGAACGTCGTGGTCGGTGCATACGTCAACGCGGCCACTGACTCGCTGGCGTCTGCCGTCGCGCAAGAGGCGCTGGTCCAGGTCGGCTTGCAGGACGAGGCGCAGCATCTGGCGGGCGCGCTGACCAACAAGCAATTGCGGTTGCTCGAAATCGCGCGCGCACTGGCCGGAAAACCCAGACTGCTGTTGCTCGACGAAACGCTGGCTGGCCTGGGGGCGGGTGAAGTCGAGGAAGTCATTGCCGTGGTGCGCAAGCTCGCGGCGCTGGGCATCACCATCGTCATCATCGAGCACACGATGCAGGCGATGGTGCGTCTGGTGGATCGTTTCGTGGTGCTCAACGAAGGCGCGCTGCTCGCTGAGGGGCTGCCCGAAGACATCACGCGCGACACCGCGGTTATCGATGCCTACCTCGGCAAGCGCTGGAGGGTCGCGAATGCTTGAGATCGACGCCCTGAACGCTGGCTATGGAATGGTGCCGGTACTGAACGCGGTTTCGCTGCGCGTGAAGCCGGGCGAATTTGCGGCCATCGTCGGCCCCAATGGCGCCGGCAAGACGACGCTGTTCAAAACCATCTCCGGCATCGTGCGGCCTGCTTCAGGCAGATTACGTTTCGAAGGCAGGGATCTGCTGGCGGTGCCACCAGCGGCGCGCGCACATCTGGGCATCGCGCACATTCCCGAAGGCCGCCAGGTATTTGCGTCGCTGACGGTGCTGGAAAACCTGGAGATGGGTGCGTACACCGAAGCCGGCCGCCGCGCGTGGAAGGAAAACCTGGAAAAGATCCATAGTTGGTTCCCGGTGCTTGCGCAACGCGCGAAGGCGCTGGCCGGTGCGTTGTCGGGCGGACAGCAACAGATGCTGGCGATCGCACGCGGCCTGGCGTCGTCGCCGAAGCTCCTGATGCTCGACGAGCCGTCGATGGGACTGGCGCCCGCCGCCGCCGACGAAATATTCGAGCGCATCGTATCCATTCATTCCAGCTCGGGGTTGACCGTGCTTCTGGTGGAACAGCGCGTCGCGGAGGCGCTGCACTACGCCGACCGCGGCTACGTGCTCGAGGCAGGTCGCGTCGTGCTCGAGGGCAGTCACGACGAACTGAAAAGCAACGACCGGATACGCCAGGCGTATCTCGGCATGTAGCGATCAAGAAGAATGGAGGAGGACATCATGGGGAAAACAATCGTCTCTGGAGCAAAACGGATGCTCGGCGTGACGCTCGCAACGGCGGCGCTGGGCGCGGCACTGAATGCTTTCGCGCAAACGAATGAAGTGGAGGTCGGGCTGATCGCACCCATGTCGGGGCCTTACGCCCGCCAGGGGCAGGTCATGAAAATGGCCGCCGACATGGCGATCGAAACGATCAACCAGCAAGGCGGCATCAAATCGCTGGGCGGGGCGAGGCTGAAGTTGAGCGTATTCGACGCGGGCGACAGCGTTGAAAAGGCCAAAAATGCCGCGCAGCGCATGGTCGCGGATGCGCCCAACCTGGTCGTGGCCACCGGTGCATATCTGAGTTCCTTCACGCTGGCGGTCACCGAAGTCACCGAGCGCGCGCAGTTGCCGGTGATCACGTTTTCCTATTCGGACCTGATTACCTCGCGCGGCTTCAAATACGTATTCCAGACGTCCGCGACCGGCGTACAGCAGGCGGAAGGGTCGTTGCCGGCGCTGATGGAAATGGCGGAGAAGGCCTCGGGCAAGAGGCCGCAGACCATTGGCATCGTCATGGACAACACCGCCGCATCCGTGTCTTTCGTCAAGCCGATGCGAGACCACCAATTCGAAAAGCTCGGATTGAAACTGGTCGTGGACGAGACCTTCACGCCGCCGCTGGCGAATGCCACACCGCTGATCCAGAAGGTGCGCTCTGCGCGCCCGGATATCCTGCTGCTGCTGCCCACCGTGATTTCCGACGCCAAGCTGTTGCTGGAAAAAATGAACGAGTTCGGTCTCGGGCACGGAAGGATTCCGACAATAGCGAACGGCGCGGCGATCCTCGATCCGGACCTGCGCAACAACATGAACATCGATCAACTCGAAGGGGTGATGGCGGTGGTCGCCGACTGGACCACCAATACGCAGAAGGATTTCGTTGCCGAAGTGAAGAAAAAAACCGGCGAGCCCTGGCCGACCCAGCACTTCGTGACGACCTACGGCGACATCTGGATTTTCAAGGCGGCGCTGGAGGCCGCGGGCAAGGCCGACCGCGAAGCGGTGGCCAGGGCATTGCACGCGATGGACCTGACCGGAGGGGCTGCAAATTTTTTCCCCGGAAATGGCAAGCTCAAGTTCGACGACAACGGCCGGCGCGAAGCCGCCAGCCTGCTGATCGTGCAATGGCAGAAGGGCGTGCCGATCACCGTGTATCCCGCCAGGGACGCACTTTCCCCGGCTCTCTGGCCCAAGCAATAGCGCTTTGAGACAGGAACACCGTTCACCACGGAGGACACGGAGAAAATTCAAAGTCGAGGGAAATCATATGGGAAACTGGAGCGACTACGATGCCGAATGGACCACCGTTCCAGTTGGTAACTTTCGAATTCTTTTTTGCTCCTGCCTTTCCTCCGTGTCCTCCGTGGTGAAAATTTGTTTGGATGTAATCGGTTTGTCTTTACTTCAGGAGATAAGAAATGAATGATGATCTGTTCAACAAGGGTCTCGGCATTCGCAAGTCTGTTCTCGGCGCCGAGTTTGTGGAAAAGTCTCTTGCGGCGGCCGACGATTTCAACATGCCGATGCAGCGGCTGACGACGGAATACTGCTGGGGCGCGGTCTGGGGCCGGGATGAGTTGCCGAAAAAAACCCGCAGCATGCTGAACCTGGCGATGCTGTCTGCGCTGAACCGGCCGCACGAACTGAAGATGCACATCGGCGGCGCATTGCGAAATGGCGTGACCCGGACCGAGATCCGGGAAGTTTTGCTGCAGGTCGCAATCTACTGCGGCATTCCGGCGGGAGTGGATGCCTTCCGCGTGGCCAAGGAAACTTTCGCGGAATTCGATAAAAACGAGAAGAAATAAAGATCGATATTCACCACCCCCTCACCCCAGCCCTCTCCCCCGCCAGCGGGGGAGAGGGAGATGGAAAACCAAGCGACCATTTTGGTCGCACCTGCATTTCAGCACCTTCTCCGCGGGGGGAGAAGGCGGGGGATGAGGTGGTTTTCTCCGTGCTCTCTGTGCCTCCGTGGTGACAGAATTTGAATTGGAGCTCTTGAAATCATGGCAGACGACACCTACGAAATCCATGCGATCAAGTACGCCTGGCTCATGCGCCGGTCGCCGGAAAATTTTATCGGCGGCGATGCGCACGACACCGAGATGCCGCTGAATTACTACGTCTGGGTCGTCTCGAACAAGGAGCGCAGCATCGTGGTCGATACCGGCTTCAGCGAGACGATGGCGAAGAAGCGCAACCGCCAGATCGTCCGTCCGGTGGCGGAGGGCGTCAAGGCGCTGGGTATCGAGCCGGATAAGGTCAGGGAAGTAGTCATCACCCACATGCACTACGATCACGCCGGCAATATCCCGCTATTCGCCAACGCCCGCTACCATCTGCAGGACAAGGAGATGGACTTCGCTACCGGCCGTTGCATGTGCCACGGCATGATGCGGCATGGCTACGAGGCCGACGACGTCGTGAATCTGGTGAGGTGCGTGTTCGACCAGCGCGTGCAGTTCCACGACGGGCCGGCCGAGATCGCGCCGGGCGTCGAGGTTCATCACATCGGCGGTCACACCAAAGGTATGCAGGTGGTGCGCGTGCGCACGCGCCGGGGATGGGTGGTGCTGGCCTCCGACGCCAGCCATTTCTACGCGCACATGGAGCAGGACCGCGCCTTCCCGATCCTCTACAACCTGAACGACATGCTCGAGGGCTACAACACCCTGCGCCGGCTGGCGACGTCGCCCAGGCACATCATCCCGGGACACGATCCGCTGGTCATGGAACGCTATCCTGTTGCGCGTGCCGGCATGGAAGACTGGATCGTGCGGCTCGATGCCGATCCTCTGGGTTGAAAGTCAAAACCATGCACCACGGAGGACACGGAGAGAAAAATCCCGGAATATTCGTGGTTCATCCTGCGCTTTCGTCTCGGCGCCAGGCGTTCTTCCGCGACCAGCATATCGACCGGTTTCAACGTGGACGGGCGGGCGCATGATTTGACGCCCGCCGGCGCGGCTCACTACTTTTTCAATTCGATGACGATTGCTTCGCTGTTGCCGAAATGTTCATGCGAGTGGGTGACCGCAGGCCGGAAGAATGCTTCGCCGGCTTTGGTTTTGGAATCGACAACCTTGCCATCCGCGTTGGTGAACTTCGCTTTTCCGCCTTTGATGATGTAGACCACGATATCCGGATGCGTATGCATCGGAATCTTGTCGCCTTTCTTGAAGGTGGCCCGGATCACCCGCACCTTTTCGTTGTCGACCAGCACCTTCGTTTGTTTGGGCGCCGCTTCCACGAAATCCATCGCGAACGCCTGGGTTGCGAAAAATCCGGCTGCAATAATCAGTGAGTACCGTGCCGCAAGGCCTGAAACGTTCATGACAAATCCTCCTCAAAATTGCGCCCCGTCAGGGCGTTTGTTGTGGGCGAATTGTGCAGGGGTACAAAATATACCTGGAAGGCGGGCTCTGCGACCCGACGGAAGCTCTCGCGAACTGCTGTTTTATGGGTTTGCCCCAAGATCCGGGGTGCGAGGCGAGTACGCGGCCAGCATACTCCCCTGTAGCGCGCAAGTCAGCGCCGTGGCGCCCAGCGTCCTTCCGCCACCAGCGTCTCGACCTGTTTGCGCACGAAGCCGACCAGCGTCCTGGCGGCTTTGGTCACCGGCCGCTGCGTCGATGTCGCGACCACCAGCGATCGCGTCATCGTCGGATCGACGATGGACCACTTCCGGATGCGTCCCGCCTCGATCAGATGGTGTGCGCTGGAATACGACAGGATTGTATAACCGATACCGCCCTCCACCAGACTGAGCGTGGACGGCATCGCATCGATTTCCACCTGCACGTTGGGGGCAACACCGATTCCCGACAGAAAATCATCGACCAGTACGCGCAAGCCGTGCGGCCGGCTCGGTAGTATCAGCGGAATCCTGGCGAGATCGGACGCGTGAACTTCACCGTTTCCGGCGCCGGCAGGATCCCCAGCCGGGCCAAGCAGGAACAATTCGTCGGTCAGCAGCGGTTCGGTCACCAGCGTGCTGGTTCGCGGTGCGTTATAAAGCACGGCAACGTCGATGCGCCCGGTCGTCAGCCATTCCAGTACATGGCCGCTGAAGCCTTCCATGACGCCGAGCGAGACTTTCGGAAACTCGGCGCGGAACTGGCGTACCAGCGGGGCCGTCAATACCGCGCCTACAGAAGGCGGCATGCCGATGACCACGCGGCCAGCCGGGGCGGAACCCAGCGCATTGATCGCACGGCGTGCCCCGGCCGTGGTCTCGAGGACGCCGCGCGCATGTTGTTCGAGAATTTTTCCGGCTTCGCTCAGCACGATGCCGCGGCCGGTGCGATAGTAGAGCTCGGTCCCCAGTTCCTGTTCCAGCGCTTTTATCTGCCGGCTCAGGATCGGCTGGCCGACCGACAGGCGAACGGCCGCGCGCGAAAATGCGCCGGTTTCCGCGATGGCGATGAAGTATTCGAGTTGCCGCAGTTCCATAGCGAATCTGATCCGGTCGGTGGAGTCGGGACGCGGCGCAAGCCCGATGAAATTGCGATTCGTTGCGCAAACGCTAAGATGATTTCATTTTACTCCAGCGACGGCTTCAGTCTGGCACGCCGTTAGAACAGGAATGCCTCTGCACCTCGATCTGTTCGCGGTACTTCTCCTTGGTGTGGTCGCCGGCACGCTCGGCGGCGTGATCGGCTTCGGCTCGTCGATCATGCTCATGCCGCTGCTGGTGATCCTGTTCGGTCCGCGCGAAGCGGTGCCGATCATGGCGGTGGCGGCGCTGCTCGCGAACGCGTCGCGCGCGCTTGTATGGTGGCGGGTCGTCGACTGGCGCGCGTTCGCCGCTTACTCCGCGACCGGTGTTCCGGCCGCCGCATTGGGCGCATCCACGCTGCTGACCATTCCCCAACGCTGGATCGAGATTGTCATGGGGCTGTTCTTCCTGGCGGTGATTCCGGCGCGGCGCTGGCTGGCCCGGCACAACCTGCGCATCAATCTCTGGCAACTGGCGCTGGCCGGCGCGCTGGTCGGCTACATCACCGGCATCGTGGTGTCGACCGGCCCGATCAACGCGCCTTTCTTTCTGGCCCTGGGCCTGGTCAAAGGCGCCTATCTCGCGACAGAGGCGCTGGGGTCGCTGGCGGTCTATGCCAGCAAAGCGATCGTGTTTCGCAGCTTCGGTGCGCTGCCCATGGAAATACTCACCAAAGGCCTGATCATCGGCAGTTCGCTGATGGTCGGCTCCTTCGTGGCAAAACGGCTGGTGCTCAAACTCGAGGCGGAACAGTTCAGCATGCTGATAGAAGGCTTGCTGCTCGTGTCCGGGCTGACCATGCTGGGTGCCGCCTTCCTGGCTCACTGATGTGGTTCCTTAGGGGTTTCCGCGGGCCTAAAGCCACAAGACACACATTCACCGCAGAGGACGCGGAGGACGCAGAGAAAGGGCAAATACAAAAGACTTCGGAAGTAACGAAGTGCTATTGGTGGTCATTTTGGCACCGTGCTCGCCCGAAACTTTCACCATATATCCTCATCTCCGCTTTTCCTCTGCGTCCTCTGCGGTGAGCGCTTTGAGTTAGGCGGCGACCAGCGTGGCTGCGAAGTGCGGATAGGTTTCCGCTATGTCGCTGCGGATGCGATTGCGGATGGCCGCCAGTGTGGACGCATCAGGTGCCGGCGTGACCGGCACCTGCGTGGGACAATCGAATTCGAACCCGGTGTTGTCGCGAATCTCTTCGACGCTGTGCCCGGGATGCACGCTCTCCAGACGAAAGCGGCGCCGTGTGCGGTCGAAGGAAAACAATCCCAGCCCGGTGAGCAGCGCGTGAGGACCGCCGGTCCGGTGTACGCCGGCGTCGCTCGCGCCGGGCGCACTGATGAAATCCACTTTCGGCACCATGACCCTGCGCGTGTGCTCTTCGCGAAACAAAATCACTCGCGGCACCAGGAAATACAGATACGCCGACCCGAACGAACCTGGCCAGCGCACCGAGGTATCCGGATAGTCACCGGTGCCGACGAGATTGATGTTGGCCTGGCCGTCGATTTGGCCGCCGCCGAGAAAGAACGCGTCGATCCTGCCCTGCGCGGCAAGGTCGAAGAGTTCGACGCCGCCGCTGGTGAAGAAATTGTTTTTCTGCGAACCGAGCACGGTCACGCGCATCGCGCCGGCGGATTGCGAACGTGCGAGCAATGCACCCGCGCCGGGTATCGGCGAAGAAGCGCCGACCGCCACATGGGCGCAACCCTGCAGCAGGCGTGCGATGACCGTGATGAGCAGCTCGGTCCGGCTGAATTCGGTCATGCCGCAGCTTGTACGCCGCCGTCCCACTCGGCGAGGAATTGCGCGATGCCTTCCGCGCTGCGTGCCAGCGCCATATATCGACTGATCGCGGCATCGTCCATCGGATACAGATCGGCGAAGGCGAGCGGCCACGCACCGCGCTTGGCCACGGCGATGGCGGAGACGTAGATCGAAGGCAGTACGGCACCGCCGCGTGCCGGATCTTCCAGCAGATTACCGTCCACGATTTCCTCGACCGTGACCAGCGTGGTCTTCGCAGCATGCGCCATCAGCAGCACCTCGCGTTCCTTGCCGATGAAGACATTGCCGAAGCGATCGGCCATGCGCGCATGGAACAGGGCGACATCAGGACGGATCGCCGGCAGCGCGACGATTGCATCGTTTTCGCCAAAGGGATTGTCGATTACTTTCCAGTCGGTGCGATGGCGCAACAGGTCGGTGCCGATCAGGCCACGCAAAGGGATGAAAGGCAGGCCTTTCTCGGCGGCCTGCAGCGCCGCGTAGATTGCCGGACACGTGGCATCCATGACCTTGACGCTTCGATTGTGAATGGCCCCGACGAAGCATGGCGCAGCGCCGAATTCGCCCATGGTCACCGCGGAAGTCTCGATAGTGTCGATCGCCCCGGCGCCGATCAGGATGTCCGCCTGCAACCCGCTCGTGGGCACACATACCAGGTGCAACTTGCGAACGCCGCGGCGGATGAGTTCGCGTGTCGCGGCCATGGCCACGCCGGATGTATCTTTCGGCACGGCGAGCAGCGCGCCATCGGCAATGGCCGCCGTGAGCGTCTCTAGGGAAGTCAGGGAAGTTGCGCTCATGACCGGCGTGCCTGGATCGAAGCGGAGCGGTTATTATGGCGCGGAACGCCGGAGGCGTCTAACGCACACTCCGGCGCGTAGTGTCTCAGCCTAGGGAGATTACGCTCTTCATTGCATGTTCTCTTACGGCGCTCAGAGAAGGGGTGTTCGAATCCCCTTAAGCGTCCCCAATGGTACTGGTCGACCTGATAACGGCTGTTATCGTCCCCGTGGCCGCATAGTTCCTGGCCAAAGGGGTAGGACGCGACCAGCCGTTAGCTCAGGTCTTCGAGATGGTGGTTGACCCAAGCAGTCCCCAAAACGATTGGGCCTAGTAATTTTGAATAATGTTGGGTCCATCAAACCCCTTGGGGTAGATCTGAAATTCATTGTGTCCGGTGTTCGCATTGCGAACATAGAGACCAAGATAGTGCCTATCGTGTTGCTTGGTCTCGCTCTTAGTGAGTCGTTCCGATATCGCGGCATCTCTGTGTCTTGCGGCCTTTTCATCGTCATAAATCGCAACGTAGGCATTTCGGTCACCACGGGTAAGGTGCTGAAGGTCATCTCCAAGAGAACGCAATTGCTGCTCCGTCGGTTTAGGTTTGTTTAGGACGAGTATTCTTCCAAAGCCGCCGTTTGGTATCGTCCACTGCTTGAGGACCCTGAAAGATGGAGAAGTGTCGACTGCGTAAGCGACAGACGCTAGCCATATCAGAGGTAAAGTGAACAGCAGGAATACACGCTTCGTGCGGTGGGTTGTGTTATCCATTGTCGTTCCTCTTGTCATAAAGCAGACGTCGCTGGAAACGCGTATTGGGGCCAGATATAGCGATCGTTGGGCTGCATCGATAAGATTCATTGCGTGGGACTCTCGCCTCTTCAATTGCCCGACGAATCTGGTAGAACCCGACTCCGTGGATTAGATCGAGGAGAACGATGAGGTAGTACGCAGCGGGGTCGCTGGACCGGCCGAGCGCTGCGGCTCCGGGGTAAACCATTAGAAAGACGAACGGTACCAGTACGAAGGCGTACGTTAGGGGAGATCCGAGAATTGTTCCCCCGGCCCGTCGGCGCGCACCGGCGATACTGGCTAGGCACGTAACCAGCGTCATGAGGAGCGATAGCCTTAGCCAAGGAAAGCGTGTAATCGTGTGCCAGAAAAGATCGCCGTTAGTGAGGAGGCTCCACTCTCCGTAGATCGTGAAGACGGACAGCGCTGTGGCAATCGGAAGTGTGATTGTTGTCGCAATCATCCTCAGGCTTGTCCAGGGATCTCGGCTGCGCGGTGAAAATCCCCCATGCGTGGGGGAGCGGCTAGCGTTTGACATGAGCGGACCGGATCGGTAGTGGGGCCGTTATGCCTTCCGGTCGATGGGAAGGTCAGCGGGGTTTGCTGAGGACATCGAAGAACAAATGCCCACGGAATTTATTGGCTTCTTCATGAAGCGCTATTCTCAGTCGTTGCGCCTCACGTTGTATAGCGTCTAAGCGATGTTGAAATTCGAATGCGGTTGTGTGGGACAGGTCGCCCTCGTAGTCGAGGCAATGTGTGATCCCTTTGTGACTGAGGAAGTTTCGCTCATTCTTGAATTGTCGAAGCTCGATCACGAGGGTTTCGTTGTCAGTTAACTTCTTAAATATCTCTATAAGCCTTTCCAATGAAGAATCAGCGTAATCCTCGCCCTTCATCGTGAAGGGCATCTTGTCCCCAATGCACTTTTGGGCGAGTTCAAGGGCCTCAGTAATGTAGAGCTTCAACTCTTGTTCAACGAGCTGGCAACCCGACAAGGCGTGAGCAATCTTCAAATAGAAGTCGTCTTCGTCCGCAGGCATGTCTAAACAGAGCCGATGCGCTTATCTATCTACCACACTAGCCGCCCATGTCTGAAAAAAAGGCAGGGTATCTTTTCCGTCTTTTCCCGATAGCTGGTACACCAACCAGATACCCACAAGGACTACGCCTACGAAGATCCCAAGTTTTACGAGTATCCGAAAATTCTTTGCAGGATCTAAAAAGGAGGTCTTGGTTTCCTTTTGTTCGTTTGAGTTGTGGAGTGTCGAATCAGCGGAATGTCCGGAAAGCAAAGCCTGCTGCTGGGCGTCGTAGACCGAAGCCGTTATAAGTCCCTTCTCACGCATAGCCTTAAGTTCTTCAAGCTTTCGTTCTATGTCCACAATTAGCCTCCCGAAGCCTCATCCGACATTTAAAAATATGAAAGACCCCTAATCGTTTGGAGAAAAAAACGCTATTTCCATGCGGGACAACTCAAATCGCCTTCTTGGCAATTAGCAAGCGTTTGCAGTTCTTTGAGACGGACACGAGTTTTCTCGATGAGACACGACTGCATAACGAAAGGATATGCGCTACCGCCAGCGACACCAGAACTGTCAAATTTGCAAGCGAGGTCCCGAAATTTTATCCACGCTAATTGAATTTCCTTTAGTTGTTGTTTTTGAGGTTCGTTTAGACGACCGCGATATTCTGTGTAAAGTTTGTTGATCTCTTTGGTGACCTGCTCTAAGTCCTGCGCTGCGCATTGATTCATCTCTGTTTGATTCTGCGGATTGCGGCAGTCGGCGGCAAGTACGATTGGGGTCGAAAGCAAAGCAAGAACGAACGCGATATAGTCGATCCTAAGTCGGGTCATTTCTAGCACCTCTTCCATGAAGAATTCCCCTAAGCGAAGCGGCCTCGCTGCTGTACTTTCAATTTTCTCGTCTGCTCAGTTCTTTCTTCGCCGCGTCGACATTGTCGAACGATGTCGGGTTGGCAACGATTGCATTTAGCGCAGTGGTGGTCATATTTGGATACAACACAGTATTCCAACGTTGGATTAGTGCATCTGACGATTGAATGGCAGCCTGAATGTTCCTGATTCGTTGGACCGATAAAGCGTGAGTATCACCCGCGGAAATCATTTGTGCGACTTCCGCCCGCGTATCTCTTTCCGCGTACCATTGCATCCATTCGTAGAGGGCCTGCTTTCCCCTGTCTCCAGCGCGAAGAAGCCTAACTACTGCAAACTGGTCAGCGTCGTCTTCGTTCCCGTAGTTTGGATACCCCCACAGATTTAAAAGAGTATGGCCAAGTTCATGGAGAATTACGGCATTCAACGCTCCTTTTCGCTCTGCCATTTCATGCATCAGTTCGCTACAGATTGTGACGTCTCCGGTCTCTGTGGTAGAGAAGGCATTCGATTGCCCGCACGATTTAATATGAATATTGAAATCTTTGAAATTAAATGTGGACTTAAGACCGACATAAAGCTTGTCAAAGTCGGCTTTGATGGAGGCGCGTTGATCGTCCGCAAGTTTCACCAGATACCCAGTCTGAAATACCACCCTCTTCTCGATTACGTTAGCGAATCGGTTGTCGAGTATCAGATAATGAGGGCCACTAACTTGAGCCTTTGTCATGAATCGGAACGGCGAAATTTTTCTCGTTACCCCTGCCAGGGGTTCGAATCTAAGTTTTTGCCGCGCGAGCGCTGCATTGGGAGCGTCGACAATGTATGCGCTTAGGTCCTTATAAACATCATTGAGAACCTGCACGTCTACAGCGATTGGGTCTTCGGTTTCGAAGTTTGCGATTTCGAGAATCGCGAAGTCTTGAGGCTTTATGTTTATTGCTCGTTTTGGCGTGACCCGTATCATCGTGGGGTCCACCATAACTTCGGCTGATGCAACAGATAATGAGAAGATTGCGAGGAGCAGCGCTTCTGTGCCGAAGTAAAGCAATTGTTTTGTCATGGCGTTGTGCCTCTCGTCAATACAGAAAATTGCGGTTACTGCGACAAGGTTACCTCTTCGGATGGTGCAAGCGGATTTGAGTCCGCGACGGTGAAATTGTCCGCGGCTCGCGTTCGCGACGACAACCAGCTCTGATAGCGATACCCTTTCCTGGTCCGCCCCCGTTTGGGTAACACGGGGGCTTAAGAATACACACCCAATCCGGAACCGGGTTAGTTCCTTTTTTTGATCTAAACGATAGTACGCCGCCATATCGCACCCATCAAATCAAGCTGAGACACTACCCGCCGCCGGCAACGCCGGCTTCAGCTCCAGTCAGGCTTCGATCCCAGAGTCTTTTGCGGGACCAGTTGCACCGAATCGCGCTCGTCCGCCACCCATACCTGTCCATCCTGGATGGTGACTTGCAATTGCATGTTGCGGGTGGTGAGTCTGGCCAGGGCCTGCGTGCCCGCCTGCGGGAGATTGATGACCGTGAGATTGTGCGACCGCGCAAGTTTATCGCCGACCCGCTGCCACAAGAACTGCGCGGCGTGGCCGCTGTCGCCCAATGCTATCCATGCCCTTTCTCGCTGCTCCGCGAGGAGCCCACATCAATAGGGAGTTCTGCAAGGCACGACGTGCCGGCTGTGGCGACGATACACGTGGAAGTCCCTATCGGTGCTGAGAATGATCGGATCGGGTAGTGTTTCCGTCATCCTCACCAGGCAAGCGTCCGCGATGCTCATGGGGACGCTCGAGTACTTTTGCATCAGAGTCAGGACTCTGTCGAGTTCGCCACCAAGATCAAACGTCGGGACTACCGCGCCTCGCCGGAGAAGCGCGGCCAAGCTACTCCAACCGCGTGCTCCGAGCAGGTGAAAGGCTTCCGAAAGAACAGCGTCGCAAGTCAACCATGGCAAGGGAAAATTGGGCGATTCAGCCACTGCCCAGGCGTTGTGGGTATCGCGGCGGCTCAGTAGGGCGATGAGGAAGCCGGCATCAACGATTACGTTTGCGGCCATAATCCGTGCTCTTCAAATACGCCTTCTTCCGGCCGCTCAAGTCCGCCGGCAATGCGGACACCGAACCGACCAGGTCGGCTATCGAGTCAGGCAATCGCGTTTTTGACCGCGGTTTCTCTGCACGGGTCAGGCGTTCGCGAATCACGTCGGACTTGGAGCGCCGGCGTTCACGAGACTCCGCCTCAATCTCAGCCGCCAACGCCTCGGGAAGTCGCACAGTAAGAGTTTTCATCCAACTATTGTATTACGCTCCTGGCAGCGATGCACGACAACCTCGGGAAGGCGAACACGTTGGGCATCAGGGCTTTAACTATTATGATCTGCCTGCTGGCGGCAACCCCGGCCTCAGCTCCACTCGGGTTTTGCCGCCAGAATCGTTTTCGGATCCAGTTGCACCGATTCGCGCTCGTCCGCCACCCATACCTGTCCATCCTGGATGGTGTATTGCAGTTGCATGTTGCGGGCGGCGAGAGCGGCCAGGGCGCGCGTGCCGGCCTGCGGAAGATCAATGACAGTGAGCTTGTGCGACCGCGAAACTTTGTCACCAACCTGTTGCCACCACAGTTGCGCGGCGTGGCCGCCGTAGCTGTAGACGAACACCTCGTCGGCTCGACCGCAGGCCTTGCGGATGCGTTTCTCGTCCGGTAGGCCGACGTCGATCCAGGTTTCGATGCTGCCGGTCAGGTCCTTGCGCCACAGGTCCGGTTCGTCGTCGGTGCTCAGCCCCGCGCCAAACGCCAGCGTTGCGTCGGCGTTCAGCGCAAAGGCCAGAAGCCGCACCATCATGCGTTCATCGGTTTCCGACGGATGGCGGGCGACGGTAAGCGAGTGGTCCTGGTAGTAGCCGCGCTCCATATCGGCAATGTGCAGTTCGGCTTTGAAAATGGTTGCCTTGAGGGCCATGGGTTTGCCTGGTTGATTGCGATTGCCCGAAGGGTCGGTACTGTCTCAGAAAGCGGCGTCGGAGTCGAATTCTCTGCCGCTTGCACTGTCCGCCTCGCTCATGAAATAGTGTCAAAGGACATAAGAACAACTCTCACTGCGGAGGACGCAGAGGACGCGGAGGAAGGGCGGGAGAGAAAAAGTTACGATGGCCAAAATCTCTAATCGGTGGTCACTTTGGCACCGTGGCCGAATTTGGCTACACCATAGTTTTTCCTCCGCGTCCTCCGCGGTTAAGGAGTTTTTAGTTCTTGTCCCATGGAGGAGGTCGGCATGAATCCTATGCTTAGAATCCTGGTTGGCATCGTTCTGGTGGCTTCTGCGAGCGCCGGCGTGTGCGCGGATGAAAAAGCCGCCGCGGACGCGCAGCTGGCAAAACTGCGCGAGGAGATCACGGCGCTGATCGGGCCGGCGACCTGCGCGAACCTGGTGAACTGCCGGGTCGCTGCGCTTGGCATCGACCCCTGTGGCGGCCCGCTCGAGTATGTCGCCTATTCCTGGCTCTCCACGGAAAAGGCGGCGTTGGAGACGAAGATCGCCGAATACAACTTCGTGCAGGAAGACGCGCAGAAGAAGAGCCCGGCCGTGGGCGCCTGCGTGATGAAGCCGGAACCGGTTGCGGCCTGCGTCAATCGGCGATGCGTGGTAAAGCCGTGACGAGAAAGAAACGGTGCTGAGTGCTGCGTAAAAGCCGTAAGACCTAGAGCGTTTGCCTTTTCCCCCATGAGGCGCGCCGAGCAGCTCGACTCGACAAGGGGGTGTCGGCGCGGACTGTTCGAGTCCCGCAGTGAGGCGCGTTGTGTGCGCCTCGCCAGGTCGAGTTCCGCAGCCGCCTTGTCGAGTCAGGCAGCGCAGGGGCACCCCGTGAATACGGGGCGCGACTTCTGGGGCGGCCTTCTTTGGGTTACCTTTCTTGGCCGCGCAAGAAAGGTGACCAGCCGCCGGGCTGCCCCCGGCAGATTTTCATGCATGACAAAATCAAAGGCAAAAAAAATCCCGCAGGGCTTGCGCGCCGCGGGATTTTCTTTTGACTCGCTGTTGCGCTTACAGCAGTGGCACCAGCAGCAGCGCAACGATGTTGATGATCTTGATCAACGGATTCACCGCGGGCCCGGCCGTGTCCTTGTAGGGGTCGCCCACGGTGTCGCCGGTCACCGCTGCTTTGTGCGCATCGGAACCCTTGCCACCGTAGTGACCGTCTTCGATGTATTTCTTGGCGTTGTCCCATGCGCCGCCGCCAGTCGTCATCGAGATGGCGACGAACAGGCCGGTGACAATGGTACCGATCAGCAGGCCGCCGAGCGCGCGGATTCCGGCACCCGGACCCATCAGAAAGTTCATGCCGAAGGCCACCACGACCGGAACCAGGACGGGCAGCAACGAGGGAATCAGCATTTCCTTGATGGCGGCCTTGGTTAGCATGTCCACTGCGCGCGAATAGTCCGGCTTCGCAGTGCCTTCCATGATGCCCTTGATCTCGCGGAACTGGCGGCGCACTTCGTTCACCACCGCACCGGCGGCGCGGCCGACGGCTTCCATCGCCATGGCACCGAACAGGTAAGGCACCAGTCCGCCGATGAAGAGGCCAATGATCACCGCCGGGTCGGAAAGCTCGAAGCCCTTGACCAACGTGTGGGGGCCGAGCTTGTGCAGGGCTTCCAGGTTATGCGTGTAGTCGGCGAACAGCACCAATGCGGCGAGGCCGGCAGAGCCGATCGCATAACCCTTGGTCACGGCCTTGGTGGTATTGCCCACGGCGTCCAGCGGATCGGTGATGTCGCGGATCTTCGCGGGCAGTCCGGCCATTTCGGCGATGCCGCCGGCATTGTCGGTGATCGGGCCATAGGCATCGAGTGCTACGATCATGCCGGTCATCGACAGCATGGCGGTGGCAGCAATGGCGATGCCGTACAGCCCCGCGAACGAGTAAGCAGCCCAAATCGCGGCGCACACGGCGAGAACCGGCAGCGCGGTGGACTTCATGGATACGCCCAGGCCGGCGATGATGTTGGTTGCGTGGCCGGTCTGCGAGGCGGCGGCGACGTGGCGTACCGGCGCATATTCGGTGGCGGTGTAGTACTCGGTGATGACCACCATCAACGCGGTGAGGATGAGGCCGACCAGCGATGCGTAAAACAGATGCATCGCACCCAGCGGGCTGTCGCCCATCATCCGGTTGGTAATGAAATAAAACGCGATTGCCGCGAGCACGCCCGACACGATCACGCCCTTGTAGAGCGCGTTCATTATCTTGCCGCCCTCCTTCGCCTTGACGAAGAACGTACCGATGATTGAAGCGATGATCGACGCACCGCCCAGGACCAACGGGTAGAGCACGGCATTGGGACCCACCTTGCCGAGCATCAGCCCGCCCAGCAGCATCGTGGCGACAATGGTGACCGCGTAGGTTTCGAACAGATCCGCCGCCATGCCGGCGCAGTCACCGACGTTGTCGCCGACGTTGTCCGCTATCACCGCCGGATTGCGCGGATCGTCCTCAGGAATGCCGGCTTCCACCTTGCCCACGAGATCGGCGCCGACGTCCGCGCCCTTGGTGAAGATACCGCCGCCAAGACGCGCGAAAATAGAAATCAGCGACGAACCGAAAGCCAGGCCGACCAGCGAGTGCAGAGCCTTGTCGGGCGCAATCATGGTCAGCAGGATGCCGTAGTAGCCGGCCACGCCGAGCAGGCCGAGCCCGACCACGAGCATGCCGGTGATCGCGCCGCCGCGGAACGCAACCTGGAGGGCAGCATTGATGCCGTTGTTGGCCGCTTCGGCGGTGCGAACGTTGGCGCGCACGGAAACATTCATGCCGATGAACCCAGTCAATCCCGACAGCACTGCGCCGATCAGGAAGCCGACCGCGGAGTACCAGTCGAGCCCGAAACCGAGCACTACAAACAGGACGCCGCCGACAATGGCGATGGTCGTGTACTGCCGGTTCAGGTAGGCCTGCGCCCCTTGTTGGATGGCAGCCGCGATTTCCTGCATGCGTGCATTACCGGCGGGTCGGCCGATAATCCACTGGATGGAAATCGCCCCGTAGGCAATCCCGATGATCGCGCAGACGAGCGCGAAGATCAGCGCTGAAGACATGAATCCCCCTTTATCGATATCAATTCAATACAGAGCCGAAAATGGGCCGGCCCCTGAACCCTGGAGTAAGAATCCGTCCCGGAAGCGCGAACCCCGGGCTGGATCCTGCCGGCGCGCATGGACAGCCGCCGCGCCGGCAAGTTAGCGCGCGATTTTAACCGACTTCACGCCGGAAAGCCGGATTGTGCCTAAAGCTTGAATTCCGGCAGTTTCCGCGCGACTGCGGCGTTCTTGAGCGTCACGTACTGGGGCAGCCCGTTCTTGAACGGGGGAGAGTCCTCGCCCAGGATCAGAGGGGCCAGGTAGTGGCGGCATTTCGCGGTGATGCCGTAGCCGTCGTCGGTAATGAAATCGCGCGGCAGTTTTTTCTCGACATTGGCGACGTCGTCCAGGTTCGCCACGCCGACGGTCCATTTGTAGGGTTTGTTCGACTTGCGCACGATGGTCGGCATCACTGCATTACGGCCTTTGAGTGCCAGCTCGACTGCGGCCTTGCCGACCGCATACGCCTGGGCGACATCCGTTTTCGACGCGATATGCCTTGCCGAGCGCTGCAGATAGTCGGCCACGGCCCAGTGAACTTTGAGTTTGAGGCCTTCCTTGACCACCGCCGCGACCACCGGCGCGACGCCACCGAGTTGTGCATGACCGAACGCATCACGCAGCCCCTGATCGGCCAGGAATGAGCCTGCGGCATCGCGCACGCCCTCGGAGACGACAATCGAGCAGTACCCGTAGCGCTTCACCAGCGCTTCGACGCGAACGAGAAACGGTGTCTTGTCGAAGCGGATTTCCGGGAACAGGATCATGATCGGCAGGTCGCCGGGCTTGTCGGCTGCGAGGCCGCCCGCGGCCGCAATCCACCCGGCGTGGCGCCCCATGACTTCCAGGATGAAGACTTTGGTCGAGGTCTTCGCCATCGAGGAGACATCGAAGCTCGCCTCGCGCGTGGACACCGCGATGTACTTCGCCACCGAGCCGAAGCCCGGGCAGCAATCGGTGATCGGCAGATCGTTGTCCACCGTCTTGGGCACGTGGATCGCCTGGATCGGATAGCCCAGCGACTCGGACAGACGCGAAACCTTCAGACAGGTATCGGCGGAATCGCCGCCACCGTTGTAAAAAAAGTAGCCGATGTTGTGCGCCTTGAATACTTCGATCAGGCGCTCGTACTGCGCGCGGTTTTCTTCGAGCCCCTTGAGTTTGTAGCGGCAGGAACCGAACGCACCGGCCGGCGTGTGGCGCAGCGCGGCGATGGCCCTGGCGGATTCCTGGCCGGTATCGATCAGGTCTTCGGTGAGCGCGCCGATGATGCCGTTGCGGCCGGCGTAGACCTTGCCGATCCTGTTCTTGTGTTTGCGCGCAGTCTCGACCACGCCGGCGGCCGACGCGTTTATCACCGCCGTTACCCCGCCGGATTGTGCGTAGAAGGCATTCATTTTCTTGGTCATGGCGAACCTCCGGAAAGGCGTTCACCACGGAGGAT
>DATFUO010000208.1:0-2474 GCA_035260785.1 Burkholderiales bacterium | reverse complement strand
TTACGGTCGGCGGCGGGCTCGGCTGGCTCCTCGGGCGGTTTGGCGCGGCTTGTGACAATCTTGTTTCCGCGGACGTGATTAGCGCAGACGGGAAGCTAAGGCACGCGAGCGCGGGTGAGAATGCGGACCTCTTCTGGGCATTGCGCGGAGGCGGAGGCAACTTTGGGATCGTCACGTCCCTCGAATACCAACTCCACCCGGTTGATCGGGTCTTGGGTGGTCTCATCGCCTTTCGTGGCGATGTCGCGTCGTTCTTGCGCTTCTACCGTGACTTCATGAAGGCAGCGCCCGACGCCCTCGTGGTCGAGGTGAGCATCGTCATGCTTGATCAGCCGACGATCCTGTGCAGGGTGTGCTGGAGCGGCGATACAACCGAGGGCGATCGTGTGCTGCGTCCGCTGCGAGAATTCGGCCCACCTGTCGCTGACGCGATTAGCTCTGTCTCTTACTCGCACTTGACCGACCGCCCAGGTCCTGAGTTCGGTGTCCGCGTCTTCGGGCCCCTGCCAGCAGTCGCTCCTCCGGCTGACATGACATACGACTACTGGAAGGGTGGCTCCCTGAAGGAGCTCAAAGATCACTCGATTGAACAAATCGCGTCGGGGATCGCGAACGCATCGAGGGGCATGTCAATCGGAATCGGCCATCACATGCATGGCCAGATCTGCAGGGTGCCTGACGGCGCAACACCGCTGACGCGTACCTCCGGACAGTTCACCTATTTTCTCGACGCAAACTGGCACGACCCGGCACGGGCCGAAGCGGCGATGGCGTGGGTGGACGACTCGTGGTCTGCGATGAGGCACTTTTCGAGCGCCGATTACGTGAACTATCTAAGTAGCGACAACGAGAAATCTGTGCAAGCCACGTATCGCGGGAACTATCAGCGGCTCGTCGCGCTCAAACGAAACTACGATCCCACAAACGTATTTCACTTGAACCGAAACATTCGCCCTTAGTGCCTGGCACATCTTGGACGAGTGGTTGCCTACTCGGGAAGGATATTTCGCGTATAGGCTGTGACCCCTGACCGCGGTCACCGGACGTATTGTTGGCAAACCGGAAGTTGGCCAGAAACGGGGTTCGAGGAGATCACTGGTTACTTCCTCGAACGGGACTTCTGGACCGGAATAACTTCCGGATAGCTCGAAAATTGCCATCACACGCGTCGCCTATTATGCGGCGCGAATTCCGAAGGCCAGACATAGATGCGGCGAATATCGCTGATTTTGTTTTGAAGGTTTCCGTTCGCCAGTATCACCAGCAATTCTGGTGCAGGTCAGGAACAGGGCTACTCGTCCCCTCTCTTCTATTCCTTATTCACATCGGGATTCGTCTCAGCCTGGTTACAGGCTTCGAACTGAAGTACCGGCAGGCCGCTTGGCACCTGAGCCGGCGCTAACTCGCAAAGGTTTTCCGCCTTCGCCCGTTTGTCTAGCAATCCATCCCGGACGAATGCGACCAGATCGTCGAATTCGCTTTTGCTTAGATGTATCGGAGACTGAAGCAGCGGGTCCAACCGTTTCAAGACCGGCTCGATCGGCCCAAGGCGCTGCGCGAGATCCGCGGGCACGCCAGCCTCAACTGGATTGTAGGTCAGGGCTGACTTTTTGACGTTCAAGTGGTGGCGAATGGCATCTTCCAGCCGGATAAAGGCTCCGTTGTGGAAGAAGCCGGGCGCCACGGCCAAGTTTCGAAGTGGGGCCGTACGAAACTTATATCGATCATCCGGATTGCCGCTAATCTGCTCCAATCCGAAATCCTCGTCTTGCCCAGGCCCATCGAAAATCACGTTGTCTTTCCCCACTCCGAAAAAGGGAGCGATTTGCGGAACGCCGACGACGCGCTCCTCAAAGTCGGTAAACATTTCATTGGACGCACCTACCGCGGTCCGGCCCGAGACGGCGTGGCACTGCACGCATTTGGCTTTGCCAAAAAAAAGCAGCGCTCCGCGTTTTTCCGACGCAGTCATCGCGTATCTATCCCCTCTTGCGAACTGGTCGAGCGGGGCGTCGGCAAATACCAGAGTGAATTCAAATTCGGCGATGGCCTTGCCAAACATGAAAAAGTCGATGGGCGCGCCCGCAGCAACTTCAGGAAACACTTCTCCGAATAGTTTTCGGTAAGCGGGCGTAGCATTCAGGATCGCCAGACTTTTTTGCCGGATAGGTTCGTTCCGGGAACCAGTACTGTCTGGCAGCGGCACGGTCTCGCCCTGACCATCGTCAAACTGACAGAACGAGGGGCCTAACGTCGGATCCGGGACTCCGCCTGGACATGTCCCATTGAAACCAGCCACCTCGATCAGTTCCGTCGGCGGCATGTGCGCCTGCGCCTGCAAAAGATGGGTCACAAGGTGTTGGACATCGTTGGCATTGGAAAAACGGGTGTCATCTTCGGGAAAGGGAAAACGGAATCCCAGTGAATTGTCGAACGGATCGCCGGACAACGAATTGAACCGTCCGTTCCACATC
>DATFUO010000207.1:0-2031 GCA_035260785.1 Burkholderiales bacterium | reverse complement strand
ATGAAGTACGACCTCGCGCATTGCGTCCAGCGCGGCCACCACTTCGCCATCGTTGACGAAGTCGACTCCATCTTGATCGACGAAGCGCGCACCCCACTCATCATCTCCGGCCCTTCCGAAGAATCCACCGACAAGTACTTCAAGATTGACAAAATCATTCCCAAGCTGATTCAGGACATCGATTACACGATCGACGAAAAGCATCGCCAGGCCACGCTGACCGAAGAAGGCTTCAACAAATGCGAGCGCCTGCTCGGTCTCACCAATATGTCCGACCCAGCGAACATCGACGCCATGCACCACGTCTATCAGGCCCTGCGCGCGCACACGCTCTACAAAATTGACGTCGATTACGTCAACAAAGACGGCGAAATCATCATCGTCGATGAATTCACCGGGCGCCAGATGCCCGGCCGCCGCTGGTCCGACGGCCTGCATCAGGCCGTCGAAGCCAAGGAAGGCGTAAAGATCGAGCGCGAAAACCAGACCCTCGCAACTATCACTTTCCAGAACTATTTCCGAATGTACAAGAAACTCTCCGGCATGACCGGCACCGCGGAAACGGAAGCCGCCGAGTTCGGCAAAATTTACAACCTCGATGTCGTGGTGATTCCCACCAATCGCACGCTGATTCGCAGAGAATACCCGGACGTCGTGTATCGCACCGAGAAGGAAAAGTTTGAAGCCGTGGTCAACGGCATCTTGCAGGAAGACAATTCGTTCGCCAACGGCATCCGCCACTATCACGAGCGCGGCCAGCCCGTGCTGGTCGGCACCATCTCCATCGAAAAATCCGAAACCATCGCCGAACACTTGAAAAAATCCGGCATTCCGCACCAGGTGCTCAACGCCAAGCAGCACGAGCGTGAATCCCGCATCGTCGCCCAGGCCGGGCGCAAAGGCGCCGTCACCGTGGCCACCAACATGGCCGGCCGTGGCACCGACATTCTGCTCGGCGGCAATCCGGAATTCCTCACCCGCGAATATTTCCTGAAAAATAAGCTCGCCATGCCCTATGCCGCCGCTCCCGCGGTGATCGGCGCCGACGGCGCTAGCGGTAACGGCGCGCAAGCCGCCAGCGTGCCCATGGTTCTTTTTCAGAACGAGGGCAAAATTTTTCAGGTTCCCACCGATCAGTGGAAACCCATTTACGAGCAGTTCGCCAATCAGTGCAAATCCGAGCACGATGAAGTCGTCGCCCTCGGCGGCTTGCACATTCTCGGCACCGAGCGCCACGAAGCCCGCCGCATCGACAATCAGTTGCGTGGACGCGCCGGACGTCAGGGCGACCCCGGCTCCTCGCGCTTCTTCCTCTCCCTCGAAGACGATCTCATGCGCATCTTCGGCGGCGAGCGCGTCAAAGCCCTCATGTACCGACTGGGCATGACCGAAGGCGTGCCCATCGAGTCCAAGCTCATCTCCCGCCGCATCGAAAACGCGCAGAAATCCGTCGAAGCCCAGAACTTCGACGCCCGCAAGCACCTGCTCGAATACGACGACGTGATGAACAAGCAGCGCGAGACGATTTACTCCATCCGGCGGTCCGCGCTCGAAGGCAAAGACCAGCGCGATTATGTCCTCGGCATCGCCGAAGACGTCGCGCGCGAACTCGTCGACACCTTCTGCCCCCGCGAGCAGCATCCCAATCAATGGAACTCCTCGCAATTCCTCGCGGAGATGAACAGCCAGTTTGGCGTTGACGCCAAAGCCGCCGGCGCCGATCCCGGCACGCGGAGCCATGACGAGCTTTCAGATGCCGCGGTCGAAGCGGTCACCAAGCGTTACGAGGAAAAAGAAAAGCAATTCAGTCCCGAGCTGATGCGCTGGCTCGAGCGCCGCATCATTCTCGATGTCGTCGATTCGCAGTGGAAAGACCACCTGCTCTCCCTCGACCACCTCAAGGAAGGCATCGGCCTGCGCGGCTACGGCCAGAAAGATCCGCTCGTCGAGTTCAAGAAAGAAGCCTTCGTGCTCTTCGAAGACATGATGGCGCGTATCGACAACGAAACCATCCGCTACCTCTTCCACATC
>DATFUO010000206.1:0-10448 GCA_035260785.1 Burkholderiales bacterium | reverse complement strand
ATGCGGAGAGCACGACACCCGATCTGCCGAGAAAAGCCCGACGCGACACTTCGAATGTTCCCAATTCGGCAATTTTCAGAAAAGACATGTCCTTCTCCTTGCAAGTGGAGTTCGTTGAAGATCCGGCGCGCTGCGCCGGGGACGGAAGAAGCAACCGGCGGATGCCGGCCGTTCAGGGGATATTCGGACTTCGCAGCCGATGGAGCACGCCGCTCACGATGCGGTCGCAGCGGCTGCCGGCAAAGGCAAAGGCGCCGTCGATGGCGTAATCGACTTCTTTTGCCAGCGATTCGCGCAGCAGGCTGCGCGCCCGAAAGAAACGCGTGCGCACCGTGGCTTCGGGAATGCTCAGGCAGACGGCAGTTTCTTCGACCGACAGCTCCTCGAGTGCGCGCAGAACGAAAACAGTTCTGAAAACGTCGGGGAGCGCGTCGATCTTGCGTTCGATGAGTGCGCGTATCTCGCCGCGCATGGCGGCCGCATCCGGGCGTTCGATGCCGGCAGCGCTGCCTTCGGCACTCAGGATGTTTCCCTCTTCATCGGTGACGGATTCAAGCGGAATGATGGCGCTCTCCCTGCTGCGCTTGCGTGCGCGCATCAACGCCTCGTTGACGACGATGCGGATGAGCCAGGTTGAAAGTCCGGATTCACCGCGAAAGCCATCGATGGAACGATAGGCATGCAGATAGGCAAGCTGCAACGCATCTTCGGCTTCTGCATCGTCCTTCAGGATAGCGCGGGCCGTTCGATACAGCATGCGGTTGTGTTTGCGCATCAGCACCTCGAATGCGAGCTGGTCGCCCGCCGCTATGCGTTGCGCGAACTCTGCGTCCGACAGATCGTTCGACAGGACTTGCTGAACAGTTGCACCAATCGGCATCGCGACACTCCTTCAGGTATCTCAGCGCATTGGATGCAGACAACTGCTTCCGCGTTCCCGGCTTTAAGCGGTTGACAGCACGCAAGCGCTGGGAGACCCTTGAAATGGCAGAGCATGATGGGATACATCGCAGAGTGCCTGAATTACCTGACATTGTCGTCTACGTCGAAAGCCTCGAGACGCGCCTGCTCGGCCGGACCCTGCAACAGATCCGGCTGCTGAACCCCTTCCTGCTGCGAACCGCGCTCCCGCCCCTTTCAACAATCGAAGGAAAGCGGGTTCTCGGCGTACACAGACTTGGCAAACGCATCGTCATCGTATTTGAGGGATCTCTTTTTCTGGTGTTGCATCTGATGATTGCGGGCCGGCTGCGATGGTTCGACCGCAAGGCGAAACCGCCTGGCCGGATTTCACTGGCCGCTTTCGAATTCGACAAGGGCACGCTGGTATTCACCGAGGCCGGCACCAAACGCCGCGCGTCGCTGCACCTGGTCGAGGGCGAAGCGTCGGTGATGGCCCTGCACGCGGACGGACTGGAAGTCCTCGAATCCAATTTGAAGACTTTTGCCGGCCGCCTCAGGGTTGAAAACCACACTCTCAAGCGCGCGCTGACCGATCCGCATATCTTCAGCGGGATTGGCAACGCCTACTCCGACGAGATCCTGCACTGCGCCCGGCTGTCGCCGATTGCCATGACCCGGAAATTGACGCACGACGAAGTCTCAAGGCTGTTCGACGCCGCGCGCGGCACGCTGTCCGACTGGACGGAAAGATTGAGAAAGGAAGCGGGGAACGGCTTTCCGGAAAAGGTCACCGCCTTTCGCGAAGGGATGGCGGTACACGGCCGGCACGGCCAGCCCTGCCCGGTCTGCGGCACGCCGGTGCAACGCATCGTGTACGCCGAGAACGAAACCAATTACTGCGCCCGCTGCCAGACCGGCGGCAAGATCCTAGCCGATCGCGCGCTGTCGCGGCTGCTGAAGAAAAGCTGGCCGCGCTCGATTGACGAACTGGAATGACGCGCGCTAGTCGGGAAGCGCGATCCCGGGCAATGACGCTGATCGCGTGTGCGGCAGCGGATGATTGTCGGCGGCATGATAGGTAAACACCGCCGCGAACTTGGTAAGGTCGGTGCGGTTGCTGCCCGCAGCGTGCAGCAGGCGGCAATGGAAGAACAACACGTCTCCCTCATCGAGTTCCGCCGTAACTCTGGCCTGCAGGATCTTGCGGTTTTCGTCGATTTCCGCACGGAAGAAGCGGTCGTCGTCGTACTGCTCGCGGCGGAATTCCATCCGATGCGACCCCGGCACCAGCCAAAGACAGCCGTTTTCTTCGTGCTCAGGGCCTAGGGCGAGCCACACCGAAACCAGCTCCGGTTTCGCGAACGACCAGTAACGGATGTCCTGATGCCAGCCGGTGGCGCTGCTGAACGCGGGGTTCTTGGTCATGAGGCAGTTGTGGTGCACCTGCGACAACTCCAGCTTCGGGCCCAGCAACCGGTGCAGTCGGTCTGCCACTTCCGGCGAAGTCGCCCATCGCCTGTAAAGCGTGTCCCGCGCGCAGGCTTGCAGCAGCCGGCGCACGGTCCGCCCGCCGGGAGCGTCCAGCGAGGCCGGTGCGCCGGGATAACGGACCTGCGCCTCGTACTCGAGAGGCTGTACTTCGGCGGCAAGTTGGCGCACAGCCAACGTCTTCATGGCTTCGCACGCGGCCCGCGGGGCCAGGCCGCGCGCGATCACGAATCCGTGAGTTTGAAAATGCTCGACTTCGACGGAAGAGAAAACGGGCACGGCGAATGGAATTGGGAGAAAGGCCGATCGAGATCGGCAAGTTCGAAGAGTAACTGCGGATAGCCGGATCGTAAACAGCGAAGCAAAGGCTGGCTGAAGGCGAGCCCGCACTCACCACTCACTGTTCACTGTTCGCCGTTTACAGCCTTTCAGCGGTGAGCCGCGTTGAACTGCTCGAGGGCGGCGCTGCCGGGGCACAGGTCGCCCTGGTTGAGCCGATTGAACGGCGAGCCCACGGTGCCCAGATGGGCATGCAGATCTTCCGGATCCGGATCAAGGTGCAATACGCCGGTTACGATTTCACCGGCGACCTTGCGCTCCTGCAGAAAATTCATCGCGGCAATACGGTTGTGGATGTCGTATTCGGCGGCGAGCTTGCGCAATTTCAGCACCGATCCGTCGTGTTGCGTGACTTCCTCGACTTCGCCTGGCGCATAGTCCGCCAAGATCGGCTCGCGCGGCAACATGACGTCGAGTTGATTGACCGCTTCGTTGTGCTCGCGTACGTAGTCGAAGCTTTTTGTCGAACCGGGATGGTTGTTGAAGGCCACGCACGGGGAGATGCAATCGATGAACGCAGCGCCGTGATGCACGATCGCGCCCTTGATCAGCGGCACCAGTTGCGCCTTGTCGCCCGAGAAGCCGCGCGCAACGTAAGTCGCGCCCAATTCCATTGCCAGCAAAACCATGTCGATGGCGGCATCGGTGTTGGTCGCACCCTTTTTGCTTTTCGAACCACGATCCGAAGTTGCCGAGAACTGCCCTTTCGTCAAGCCGTACACGCCGTTGTTCTCGACAATGTAGACCATGTTCACCCCACGCCGGATGCTGTGCGCGAACTGGCCCAGGCCGATCGAGGCGGAATCGCCGTCGCCCGATACGCCGAGGTAAATCAGTTCCCGGTTCGCAAGATTGGCGCCGGTAAGCACTGACGGCATGCGCCCGTGCACGCTGTTGAATCCGTGCGAACTGCTCAGGAAATAAGTCGGCGTCTTGGACGAACAACCGATGCCCGAAAGCTTGGCGATGCGATGCGGCGGCAGGTCGAGCTCGAAGCAGGCCTGGATGATGGCGGCACTGATCGAATCGTGACCGCAGCCGGCGCAGAGCGTGGAAATCGCACCTTCGTAGTCGCGCCGGGTGAAGCCCAGTTTGTTGGCGGGAAGCTGCGGGTGATGAAGTTTGGGTTTGGCTATGTAGGTCATGGTGCCACCTTTCGCATGGGAGTCACCTTTAGTGCCTTGGCGTCCTCCGCAATTTCCTTGACGATGAAACGCGCCGTGATCGGCGTGCCGTCATAGTGCAGTACCGGCGTGAGCTTCGCCGGATCGATTCCGCATTCGTTGACCAGCAGCATGCGCAGTTGCGCGTCGCGATTTTGTTCAACCAGGAAGACGTGGTCGTGCTCGGCGATGAATTCTTCCACCTGATCGTGGAAGGGGAAGGCACGCACGCGCATCGCATCGAAGTGGATGCCCTGCTGTTCGAGTGAATCCAGCGCTTCGTGCATGGCCGGACTGGTCGATCCATAGTAAATCACGCCGAGCCGGCTCGGCTGCAACGCGCGGCGAACCAGCGGCTTGGGAATAATGTCCTTCGCCGTCTCGAACTTGCGCAGCAGCCGCTGCATGTTGTCCATGTAATCCGGACCCGCCTCGCTGTAACGTGCATAGCGGTCCTTTGTGGTGCCGCGCGTGAAGAACGATCCGCGCGTGGGATGCGTGCCGGGATAGGTCCGATAGGTAATGCCGTCCCCGTCGACATCCAGATAGCGGCCGAATTCCTTGCCCGCCTCCAGCGCCTCAAAGGTCGCCACCTTGCCGCGGTCGTAGCGGCGCGCATCGTCCCACGCAAGCGGCCGGCTCAGGCGCTCGTTCATGCCGATGTCCAGATCGAGCATCACGAATACCGGCGTCTGCAGGCGCTCGGCAATGTCGAATGCGTCGGCCGCAAAGTCGAAACTCTCCGCCGGGTCTTCGGGAAACAGCAGCACATGCTTGGTATCGCCGTGCGAGGCATAAGCGCAGGCCAGCACGTCGGCCTGCTGTGTTCGCGTCGGCATGCCGGTCGAAGGTCCGCCGCGCTGCACGTCGAAAATCACCGCGGGAATCTCGGCGAAGTAGGCCAGTCCGATGAACTCCTGCATTAGCGAAACGCCGGGGCCGGACGTGCAGGTGAACGCCCGTGCACCGTTCCAGCTCGCGCCGATCACCATGCCGATCGATGCCAGTTCGTCCTCCGCCTGGATCACCGCGTAACGGTTGTCGCCGGACGCGTCCTTGCGATAGGTACGGCAATGCCGCGTGAACGCTTCCGCCAGGCTCGAAGACGGCGTGATCGGATACCACGCCGCCACGGTGGCGCCGCCGTACACGCAGCCCAGCGCGGCCGCCGTGTTGCCGTCGATGAAAATGCGGTTCTCCACCGCGGAGGCGCGACGCACGCTCAGGCCGATCGGGCATTCGAAATGCGATTTCGTGTAGTCGCGCCCCAGATGCAAAGCCTGGATATTGGGCGCAATCAGTTTGTCCTTGCCCTGGAACTGCTCGCCGATCAATTTCTCGATTTCGGCGATGTCCATCTCAAGCAGCGCCGCCAGCGCGCCGACGTAGATGATGTTGCGAAAGAGCTGGCGCTGCCGCGGATCGGAATACTCGCGGTTGCAGATTTCGGTCAGCGGCACGCCGATGACACGGACATCGTCGCGGAACCTCGATTTCGGCAGCGGCTTGGTCGAATCGTAGAACAGATATCCGCCCGGATCGATGCCGAGCACATCCTTGTCCCAGGTCTGGGGATTCATCGCCACCATCAGGTCGACGCCGCCGCGCGCGCCCAGATAGCCCGCCTCCGAGACCCGGACTTCGTACCAGGTCGGCAGGCCCTGGATGTTGGAGGGAAAAATATTGCGCGGGCTGACCGGCACCCCCATGCGCAGAATGGATTTTGCGAACAGCTGGTTGGCCGAGGCTGAACCCGAGCCGTTGATGTTCGCGAACTTGACGACGAAGTCGTTTATTTTGGGCTGCGACATGCCGGTCCCGCTTGGGTGACGTTCAGAAGGAATTTGCGCATGTCCCAGGCCCCGGTCGGGCAACGCTCGGCGCACAACCCGCAGTGCAGGCAGACATCTTCGTCCTTGGCCATGATGCGGCCGGTCTTGAGGATGTCCGATATGTACAAGTCCTGCGACAGGTCAACTGCGGGCGCATTGAGCCGGCCGCGCAATTCCTTTTCTTCGCCGTTGGCCGTGAAAGTGATGCAGTCCATCGGACAAATGTCCACGCAGGCATCGCATTCGATGCAAAGCGGCGGCGAGAACACCGTCTGCACGTCGCAGTTCAGGCAGCGCTGTGCTTCGGCAAAGGCCATCTTGGCGTCGAAGCCGAGTTCGACCTCGATCCTGATGTTCTTCAGCGCGATCGCCTGATCTTTGAGCGGCACCTTGTGGCGCAGGTCGCCCGAGATATCGTTGTCGTAGCTCCACTCGTGGATGCCCATCTTCTGGCTGACGAGGTTCACCAGCGGTCCGGGCCGCTGGCGCACGTCCTCGCCATTGCAGGCCTTGTCGATCGAAATCGCCGCGTCGTGGCCGTGGGCCACCGCCCAGATGATGTTCTTCGGGCCGAATGCCGCGTCCCCGCCGAAGAATACCTTGGGCTGCGTGGACTGGAAGGTGGTCTTGTCGACCACCGGCATGCCGGACTTGTCGAAGTCGATGCCGGCATCGCGCTCGATCCACGGAAACGAGTTCTCCTGGCCGACGGCGATCAGGACGTCGTCGCACTCGAAGCGCTGATCGGGTTCGCCGGTGGGCACCAGGTGCCGGCGCCCCTTGTCGTCAAATACCGCCTTGACCTTTTCGAAGCTCATGCCCGTGAGCCGGCCATTGCGGTGCTCGAAGGCTTTCGGCACCAGGAAGTTCAGGATCGGGATGCCCTCGTGCGCCGCGTCCTCCTTCTCCCACGGACTGGCTTTCATTTCATCGAAACCGCTGCGCACGATGACTTTGACGTCGTCGCCACCGAGGCGCCGGGAAGTGCGGCAGCAGTCCATTGCGGTATTGCCGCCGCCCAGCACGATCACGCGCCGGCCGATGGATTCGACGTGGCCGAACGACACGGATGAAAGCCAGTCGATGCCGATGTGGATGTTCTTCGCTGCCTCCTTGCGGCCGGAAATGTCCAAGTCGCGGCCGCGCGGCGCACCCGAGCCGACGAAGACCGCATCGAAACCTTCGGACAGCAACTTTTTCATGCTGTCGATGCGCACGCCGCCGCGGAATTCGACACCGATGTCGAGCACGTAACCGACCTCTTCGTCGATCACTTCCTCGGGCAGACGGAAGCGCGGAATCTGCGTGCGGATCATGCCGCCGGCTTTCGGATCCTGATCGAAGACCACGACTTCATAGCCCAGCGGTGCAAGATCGCGCGCCACCGTCAAGGATGCGGGTCCGGCACCGATGCAGGCCACGCGCCTGCCGTTCTTCTGCGACGGCATTTTGGGCAGTTGCGAGCGGATATCGCCCTTGTTGTCGGCAGCGACACGCTTGAGACGGCAGATCGCGACCGGCTCGGGCTTGATTTGATTTTCTTCTTCTACGCGTCCGCGCCGGCAGGCGGGTTCGCAGGGCCGGTCGCAGGTGCGTCCGAGAATGCCGGGGAAGACGTTGGACTTCCAGTTGACCATGTAGGCGTCACTGTGACGCCCTGCCGCGATCATCCTGATGTATTCGGGAACCGGGGTATGGGCGGGACACGCCCACTGACAGTCCACGACCTTGTGGAAATAGTCGGGTGCCGCGATATCGGTGGGCTTCAAATTACTCCTCCGGTTGGGCGCTTATGTGCCATTTTTTTAACCCATCCGATCCGGGCATCTCCGAGTCGGGACGCCTCGAAAGCGGGTTTTGACAGCCCAATTGCCGCGTAGTGTAACCGTTTGTTACCCGTGAGTTAACAGGACTGTTCTAATCCAGAACATGCGATACCAGCCCGTCGGTCAGTTTGGGTTCGAACCAGGTCGATTTCGGCGGCATGACTTCACCGGCATCGGCCACCGCCATCAGATCTTCCATGCGGGTCGGAAACAGCGAGAACGCGGCGGCCATGTCGCAGCCGTCGACCCGCTTCTCCAGTTCCGCCAGGCCGCGGATGCCGCCGATGAAATCAATGCGCTTGTCCCGCCGTGGATCGGTAATGCCGAGCAACGGCGCCAGCAGGCGATCGGCCAGCAGGCTGACATCGAGCCGCGCGACCGGATCAGTCATCGGGACCAGCGCGGGATGGATATTCAGCCGATACCACTGGCCTGTCAGATACAAGCCGAACTCGCCCGCTTTCGTCGGCGTCACTGCCACAGGCGCGGCATGCAACGCAAAACTCTGGCCGATCTTCGACAGGAATTCCTGCCGGCTGAGCCCTTTCAAATCGGTCACCGTGCGATTGTAGGGGAGGATGCGCATCTGGTGATGCGCAAATGCAACAGCCAGGAAAAAATTGTAGCTCTCCGTACCGGTATGGTTTGGATTGGCGCCGCGACGCGACGCGGCGACCTGCGACGCCGCGGCCGAGCGGTGATGGCCATCGGCAATGTACAGGGCCGGCATCGCGTCGAATGCCAGCGTCAATCTGTCCAGTGCGCCCGTGCCTTCGATGCGCCAGAGGCTGTGACGCACACCGGTGTCCGCGACGACATCGGCAACAGGTTCGCGGCTCGTGGCTTGCGCAAGCATGGCGTCCACGTCCGGCGCATGCGGATAGGCCAGCAGCACCGGTCCGGTCTGCGCGTTCAGCGCCTCGATCTGCCGGACGCGGTCGTCCTCCTTGTCCGGCCGGGTGAACTCGTGTTTGCGGATCCGGTTGCTGTCGTAATCGGCGATCGAGGCCGCCACCACCACGCCGGTCTGCGCACGGCCCTCCATAATCAGCCGGTAGGCGTAGTAACCAGGCTGCGGGTCGCGCTCGAGTACCTTCCGGGAAAGCATGCGCTGGAGATTTTCCGCGGCCTTCGCATAGACCTGCGGCGCGTACGGATCGGTGCCGGGAGCCAGGTCGATTTCCGGTTTGGAAATATGCAGGAAGCTCCAGGGTTTGCCGGCCGCGCGGGCGCGCGCTTCTTCCGTGGTAAGGACGTCGTAAGGCGGCGCGGCGACTTCGGCGGCGCGTCCCGGTGCCGGACGCAGGCCGGTGAATGGGCGAATCAGATGCAACGACTTCTCCTTCGAAAAACAAAGCGGCCTGACATCGTCAAGCCGCCCATTTGCTAAAGCCCAACAGGCTGCCGAATTCCCTAAGTCTAGTTCAAAGTCTCGCCACGAAGATCACGAAGACACACGAAGAAAGGCGAGAACGAATTCATCAAGTTCTTCGGCTCGGGATGGGTATGGCGGTCAACATCCCTCAGCCTTTACCCGATTACGACCACATCGACTTTTTCAAGTATTTCTTCGTGTGTCTTCGTGTCCTTCGAGCCCTTCGTGGTGAGATTTTCGCCCTGGCATTTCAGCACCGTGCAGCGGTCCGAATCAGCCGTGCTTGAAAACGATGGTCTTGGTATGCGAAAACTCGTGCAGCGCTTCCATGCCTTTTTCCCTGCCGTGGCCGCTCTTCTTCACGCCGCCGAAAGGCAGCTCGATGCCGCCGCCCGCGCCGTACCCGTTCACGAATACCTGGCCACAACGCATTTTTTTCGCCACCCGCATCTGGCGCGCGCCGTCGCGCGTCCAGATGCCGGCCACCAGGCCGAACTGCGTCGAATTGGCCAGCTTCACCGCGTCCGCTTCATCCTCGAACGCAATGATCGACAGCACCGGACCGAAAACTTCGTCGCAGGCGAGCGAATTGTCGCGCGGCACCGGGCCGAACAGCACCGGGGCGACATAGAAGCCGCCGGCCGGCACGTCGTCGGCAATTCGCGCTTCTGCGAGCACCGGAATGCCGTCTTTTTTGGCCTGGTCGATGAAGCCGTGCACGCGGCGTTTCTGGTTAGCGGAAATGAGCGGTCCGCAATCCAGGTCCATCGCATGGCTGCCCACACGCAACAGCTTGAACCGCGCCACGACCTGCGCCACAAATTTTTCGTAGATGGATTTCTGCACCAGCAGGCGACTGCCCGCCGAGCAGGTTTGCCCCCCGTTCTGAACGATGGCGTTGACCACGACCGGTACCGCCGCATCGAAGTCGGCGTCCTCGAACACGATCTGCGGCGATTTTCCGCCCAGTTCGAGGGTGCAGCCGATATGGTTCTCTGCCGCCGCCTTCTGCACCAGCGTGCCGACTTCGGGCGAGCCGGTGAAAGACATAAAATCGATGCCGGGATGGCTGGCAAGTGCGGCGCCGGCTTCCTCGCCGATACCGGTGACGACGTTCAGCGACCCGGGCGGAAAGCCGACCTCCTGCGCGAGCTGCGCCATCCTCACCGGCGCGACGCAGGCATCTTCAGCGGGCTTCATGACCACCGCGTTGCCCATGGCCAGCGCGGGCGCCAGGCTGCGGCCGAACATCTGCGCCGGATAATTCCAGGGAATGATATGGCCGGTCACGCCCTTGGGTTCGCGCAGGATGGTGACCATGTAGCCGTCAAGGAAGGGAATGGTGTCGCCGTGATATTTGTCGGCCGCACCGCCATAGAACTCGAAGTAGCGGGCGGCCGCAGTGATGTCGGCACGCGCCTGTTTCATCGGCTTGCCGCAATCGCGCGCTTCGAGCTGGGACAGGTGTTCGTGATTGGCGAGGATCGCTTCGCCGAGCTTCGTCATGAGGCGGCCGCGCTCG
>DATFUO010000205.1:0-3512 GCA_035260785.1 Burkholderiales bacterium | reverse complement strand
GCGGGGATCAGCGCTACGCCGAGTTCCGCCGATACCAGGCTGACGATGGTCTGCATCTGGATCGCTTCCTGTTCCACCTGAGGGCTGAATCCGGCTGCCTTGCAGCAACTGACGATGTCGTCGTAAAGGCCGGGGGCATAGGGCCGCGGGAACAGGATGAACGGTGCGTCCTTTAGCTTTTCGAGCCCGAGCTTTCCGGGCCTGCCTGCCAGCGGATGTTTTGCGGGCAATGCCGCAATCAGCGGCTCACGCAGGATCGGCACCGACTGGAGCGACGCCTCGTTGATCGGCGGCAGCATGAAACCGACGTCGATCCGTCCGGCAAGCAAGTCGCGAATCTGCGCATCGGTGGTCGATTCGCGCAAGGTCAGTTTGACCAGCGGAAAGCGGCGGCGGAACTCGCGCAGCACCACCGGAAGCACGTTGTAGTCAGCTACGCTGATGAAGCCGATCGCGAGCTCGCCGATTTCGCCCCGGCCCGCGCGTTTGGTCATCAGCACCGCCTGCTCCACCCGTGCAAGAATATGTCGCGCTTCCCCGAGAAGCGCAGCGCCGGCCTGGGTCAGCGAAACACGGCGCTGGGTGCGGTTGAACAGCGTCACGCCGAGTTCGTTTTCGAGCGCGCGGATCTGCATCGACAGCGGCGGCTGGGAAATGTGCAATTTCCCGGCCGCGCGGCCAAAATGCAGTTCTTCCGCGACGGTGACGAAGTAACGCAGGTGGCGAAGTTCCATCCGATTCGGCAAAAATATCAAAAACACGCAAATAATATATTAGACGCCGCGCCCGGGCGCGGCCAAACTCCGCTGCCTTGGGCAAGCCCTGGTCTGCACAGGGTAGTGCGGCCACCATCATCGAGGAGCAAACATGGCAGACAACTGGCGCAGCAAACTGATCACCGCGGGCATTGCCCGCTCGCCCAACCGCGCAATGTTGCGCGCGGTGGATTTCAAGGATGGCGATTTCGACAAACCGATTGTCGGCGTGGCCAATGGACACTCCAACATGAATCCCTGCAACGCCGGCATCCAGCCGCTGGTCGATCGCGCGATGGACGCCTTGCGCAAGGCCGGTGCGATGCCGCAGGTCTTCGGCACGCCGACCGTCACCGACGGCATTGGCATGGGCACCGACGGCATGAAGTATTCGCTGGTGTCGCGGGAAGTGATCGCAGACGCCATTGAAACCTCGGTCAACGGCCAGATGATGGACGGCGTGCTGGTCGTCGGCGGCTGCGACAAGAACATGCCGGGCGGCATGATGGCGATCGCGCGCATCAACGTGCCGGCGATCTACGTCTACGCCGGCAGCATCAAGCCCGGCCACTGGAAAGGGCAGGATCTGACTATCGCCAGCGCGTTCGAAGCCGTGGGGGCATTCAGCGCCGGCAAGATCAGCAAGGAAGACTACGACGGCATCGAGAAGAACGCCTGTCCGACCGTGGGTGCCTGTGGCGGCATGTTTACCGCCAATACCATGTCCACTTCGTTCGAGGCCCTCGGTATGAGCCTGATGCACTCTTCGACGATGGCTTCGCCGGACGCCGAAAAAGCCGATTCCGCAGGGGAGTCGGCGAAGGCGCTGGTCAACGCGATCAAGAAGAACATTCGCCCGCGCGACATCATCACGCGCAAGTCGATCGAAAACGTGGTGAGCCTGGTGATGGCCACCGGCGGCTCGACCAATGCCGTGCTGCACTACCTGGCGATTGCTGCGGCCGCGGAAGTCGAGTGGACCATCGACGACTTCGAGCGGGTGCGCCGGAAGGTGCCGGTGCTGTGCGACCTGAAGCCCTCCGGACGTTATGTCGCCACTGATTTTCACAGGGCGGGCGGTGCGCCGCAGGTGCTCAAGATGCTGCTCGCCAACGGCCTGCTGCATGGCGACTGCATGACCATCACCGGCCGCACCATCGCCGAAGAACTGCAGAACATCCCTGCAGAGCCGCGCAAGGACCAGGACGTCATCCGTGCGTTCAACAACCCGATGTACCAACAGGGGCATCTGGCGATTCTCAAGGGCAACCTGGCGACCGAAGGTTGCGTCGCCAAGATCACGGGGCTCAAGAATCCGTCGATCACCGGGCCAGCGCGGGTGTTCGATTCCGAGCCGCTGGTCATGGCGGCGATCATGGAACGCAAGATCAAACCCGGTGATGTCGTGGTGATCCGTTACGAGGGGCCGAAGGGCGGGCCCGGCATGCAGGAGATGCTGGCGCCGACTTCCGCGCTTACCGGCCAGGGTCTGGGCGATTCCGTCGGATTGATCACCGATGGACGTTTTTCCGGGGCGACCTGGGGGATGGTCGTCGGCCACGTCGCGCCGGAAGCCTTCGTCGGCGGCACCATCGCGCTGGTGAAAGAGGGTGACTCGATCACCATCGATGCGCACAAGCAACTGATCCAGCTCAATGTGCCGGACGAAGAGTTGATCAAGCGGCGTGCCCAGTGGAAGCAGCCAAAACCGCGCTTCACGCGTGGTCTGCTGGCAAAGTACGCGCATCTCGTATCCACCGCGACAAAGGGCGCGGTGACGGATTCGTTCGACGACGCGAAAAAGTAACTTGCCCGAATCCAATCCCGCGGCGGCAATCCCGCGATGAGGGGATTGCCGCTTTGTTTTCTGGCCGGATGGCGGCGGACCGGCTTGATTTAGCGCATCGAGTCGGAGCCCTTGCCCCAGCTTTGATAGCGGATGCGTGCGAATTCGATGGTCTCGGCAAGGAATTTCTGCTGCAAGGCATCCACGACTTCGTCGCTCGCATTGTCCTTGTGCAATTGCGCAAGCTCCGAGCCGGTCAGGCCGGCGGTGTAGTGCGTACTGATTTTGCTGATGCCTTGCGTGCCGATGATGTCGTACAGGCGCGAGGCGCGGATGCGCGCGGCGATATCGGCGCCGGGTGCGCCGTCCTTGACCATCTTTTCAACATCCCCGATGGTCAGACTTGGCGCATTGACGCCGCCGGGCATCGCGGTCACCCAGTCGGGCAGTCCTTCGGGCTTGGCGAAGGTCGTGTAGCGACCGACATTGCTTGCATCGGCCATGCCGTTGCCGCCACTGGCGAGGGTTGTCAGGTCCAGCGGTTGCGGATAACAGGAGGCGCAGCCGCCCAGCGACTCCCCGAGCACCCAATAGCGGGTGAGCAGATCCACGTCGTTGACGAAGGCCTGCTGCAGATAGTCGAGCACCTTCGGCGGCACACCCGCGTCGGCGAGCCTGCCGAAATCCGAGCCGCGCAGCGCGTAAGTGGTATGAGAACTACCGATGCGGTTGATCACCTGCTCCGGCTGGCCGCCCTTGCTCAGGGTCACGACTTCGGAAATCGGCATCACCGGTCGCAGCGTCAGTATCGAGCAGGCGCCGAGCAGCAAGGCAAGGACCGCGACGAAGGAAAGGGTGCGGAATTGGCTGATCAACATAGTTGTCTCCGGATTGGCTGGGTGCGCGGTGCGGATGTCATCTCACGGGCCTATAACGATCATCGCGGAACGACGATGACAGGCCGGTAATAG
>DATFUO010000204.1:0-7359 GCA_035260785.1 Burkholderiales bacterium | reverse complement strand
TTTTTCTCTAATTGGTCCGGGTCGAGTCGTACAACCGCGCCGGACCTTGCAAACAGCGGCTCACTAACGCCCGGGATCCGCATTTGGCCTGCACGCGCTCATGCGGCCGGGACTCGCGGGGCGCATTATGCCCGTGTTATGTGTTGCGAAGCGGGTGCTTGCGGTTGCCGGGGATTCAGTCGCCGCCGGACTGCACGGCCACTGCCGGTCTCGCGGCGTCGCCGTCATCGGCGCACTTGCCCGTCCAGCCCATCACGAGCGCGCGGCGCGACGCGTGAACCTCGGACAGATAGCGGTTCTGGATTTCGTAGGCCTCGAGTTCCTCGGAAATCCGCCGACTGCAGAAGCTGGCGACGACTTCGAACTTGCCGGTCGTTTTCTGCAAATGATGAACCAGCTCGTGCAGCAGAATGGATCGGTCGAAAGGGTCGTTCTCGAAATCGAGGGTTTCGTCGACGACGACGCCGCGATCCGGGTGATAGTAGGCCTTGATGCGGCATGGCCGGCTGTTGCACAACTGGCGCTGGATTTCGGATTGCGGCAGCCGGCGGACCTCGGGCAGGACCTCCGGACTCGGGTAGGCCGATAAGAGTCTGATCGCCGCGAACAACTCGACCATCAGCGAAACCAGGGCAGACTGATCCAAGGCGGCTCCTTTGAGCGCCCTCCCCCTGGCGGCATTACATCAGCCGCGGCGCAGGTTAGTCAATCGTCGCATTGCGCCCGCCACGCGTTGACATTAACGCGATGCGGATCATGCACTTCTTCGAGATAGCGGTTCTGGATGTCATAGGCCTCGCGCTCGGCCGCGTACCACCGGTCGCACGCGGAGGGCATTTTCTGGAACGTGCCGCTGACGCGTTGCACGTGATGGACCAGTTCGTGCAACAGCACCGAACGCGCAAACTCGTCGTTCGCAAGGTCGAATGCCTCGTCGATGTAAACCCCTTCGCCGGGTTTGTAGAAAGCCTGGGCGGCGCATGCGCCCTGGCAAAAGCGCTGTTGGATTTCCGCCAGCGGCGCCTGATGAATTTCAGGCGGGATTTTCGTCGTCGGATAACCCGACAGCGAATGGATGGAAGCGAGTAACTGCAATGCCAGCGACGCGAGAGAAATGGAGTCCATACCTTGCCCCTGGACCGGCGTTCCTCCCGACCCCGCCGGGCCGGTAACTACGCTTATTGACCTATCTTCTACACTAAGGGTCAAGCAAAATCCGCGCCACCTGCCCTCCCGGGCTGCAAATGAAAGGTTTCGCGAGCAAATGCACGCTAACAGTGCATATTTAGCCAAGCCGGCACCAGAATCACGGCTACTTTTGCCGGCGTCGACCGAAAATAATGCCACAAAATCAGTGCAATCTCGGCAGTGACAATACAGAGACCTACCTGCACCCCGGGAGACTTCGCCCTGGTTTTTCCACCCTCCTATTCCCCGGCCAGCCAGACCACACGCTGGCTGCCGCCCTCCTCACAGGAGAGCGCCGGCTGCAGCCATTTCAGCATCCCCCGCGCCTGCGCCTCGAAACCGAATGGCGGATTGACAACCAGCATTCCGCATCCGCGCATGGCGCCGCTCCAGCTTTCGGGCAGTACCGACATTTCCACTTGCAGTATCTTGCGGATGCCGGACGCGACGATGCCACGCTGGAACGCTCGCATCGCGAGAGGCTCCATCAGCGGGTACCACAGCGCAAAGACGCCGTTCGCGAAGCGCCGGTACGCTTCGACCAGCCCTTGCGTGAGCCGGTCGAATTCCCTGGCGCGATCGAATGACGAATCGATGAAAATCAAACCGCGTCGCTCTTTTGGCGGAAGGAAGGCCTTCAGCGATTGGTAACCATCCATCAATCGCACGGTGGTCTGGCGATCGCCGCCGAACAGGGCGCCGAGGACTTCGCAATCCTTTCTGTTGAGTTCGATCAGCACCATGCGGTCCAGCGGCCGCAGCAGGCGGCGCACGATTCGCGGCGAACCGGGATAAAAGCGCAGCGCGGTGCCCGCGTTTTCGCCCCTTATCGCTTCGAAGTAGGGAATGAACTCGTCCGGAACTTCTTTTCTTGTCCAGATCCTCGCGATGCCGTCCCTGAACTCCGCATTCTTGAGGGCCCATTCGTGAGTAAGGTCGTAGCGGCCGATTCCCGCATGGGTATCGAGCACGAAGAACGGCTTGTCTTTTTTCTCGAACGCGAGCACCAGACGGCTCAGCAGCGAGTGCTTGAAGACATCAGCAAAATTGCCGGCGTGAAAAAGATGTCGGTATGCAAGCATTGGATCGGAATCCGGATCAGGCGTGTAACGTCAAAAAGCTCGGCCCTTGCCGAATGCGCCGCGACTGCATCCGGGCGGTTTTGGGCACGGCGGAAGTCATGGGATAATTGTCGCGTCTCTCAACAAGAACCCAACGCGGGGATATTGCCATGGCCGCCGAGAATACACCCGAACTCAAGATGGACCCCGCGAACCTGTATCGCGAGGAAATCTTCACCGATCGCAAGATAGGCACCATTCGTGTAATGACCCCGGTCAAGAGCGACAGTTCGGTCGACACCGGCCGCAAGATAATCTACGTCGGCGAAACCCAGCTCATGACGCCGGTCGGCGCGCTGCCCCTGGCATTCGAAATCGAAGGCAATTCCCTCGGGCAGGCGGCGGAGAAATTCGCCGGATTCGCCGCCGTTGCCGTGGAACGGGCGGTCAGGGAATTGCAGGAATTGCGCCGGCAACAGAGTTCCTCGATCGTCATTCCCGAGGGCATGCCCGGCGCATTCGGCGGCCCCGGTGGATTGCCGGGTAAGATCAAGCTGCCATGACACGCTGGCCATCGCTGGTCGGCAATCCGGACTGACGGCGAAACGCCCGTCCCAAGGTCCGGCTGACAAATGCCCCCCAGAATGCCCCCGCAATGAAGCAGGATCCGCGCTTTCCGAACCTGTTCATCCTCGATCATCCGTTGATCCAGCACAAGCTTACGCATATGCGGGACCGTAAGACTTCCACCCGGACGTTCCGCGAACTGTTGCGCGAGATCACGCTGCTGATGGGTTACGAAGTGACCCGCAACCTGCCGCTGACTACGCGCACGATCGAAACGCCGATGACATCCATGCAGGCGCCGGTCATCGCCGGAAAGAAGCTTGCGATCGTGCCGGTGCTGCGCGCGGGCATCGGCATGGCGGATGGACTCCAGGAACTGATTCCATCGGCGCGCGTCGGGCACATCGGACTCTACCGCGATGAAAACCACCGGCCGATCGAGTATCTGGTGCGGCTGCCGGAAGTCGACGGCCGCATATTCATCCTGTGCGATCCGATGATAGGCACCGGCTATTCCGCCGCCCATGCCGTGCAGGTCCTGAAGCGTCGCGGCGTGCCAGCGAAAGACATTCTCTTTCTTGCCCTGGTAGCTTCGCCCGAAGGGATTACGGTGTTCCAGGGACAGCACGCCGACGTCCCGATGTTCGTGGCCGCGCTCGACGACCATCTCGATGAACACGCCTACATCGTTCCCGGCCTGGGCGATGCCGGCGACCGGTTGTTCGGAACGAAGAATTGAGTGAAGCCGTGACGCGTAACGGTCGTGACGATCGTGACGCCGGAACTGCTGTTAATGCCGCCGTGCCAGGCTGAATTTCAAACAGTGCACGCGGGATGTTTTTACCTCGTCACGCCGTTACGAACGTCACGATCGTCACGGCTCACTCACCATAGGTGAGCGAGCGCGCCTTGCCCCAGAACACCCGATAGGAAAACACCGTGTAGCCGATGATCATCGGCAGCACCACACAGGTACCGACAAAGACGAACATCAGCGATTCCCTCGCGGCGGCGGCCTGCCAGATCGTCAGCCGATCCACCACCAGATAGGGATACAGGCTGTAGGCGAGTCCGGCAAACGCGAACACGAAAATCCATACCGACAGTACGAAAGGCAGCCATTCGCGTTTTGACTTTCCATTTTGCAGCCTCCTTACCGCGAGCAGGATGCCTGCGAACGCTGCCGCCGTCAGTAGCGGCAGGGGGGAAAGCCACAGCAATTTCGGCCACGCAAACCATTTCTGCATGATCCCGGCGCTCGTAAACGGCGTGGCCAGGCTGATCGCCGCCACGCCCGCCGCTGCCAGGAGCACTGCGGCTTTACTCCATTTGAGCGCGCGCGCGTGCAGGTCGCCTTCGGTTTTGATCGCCAGCCAGGTGGCGCCGAGCAGCGCGTAGGCGCCGGCCAGTCCGGTCCCGACCAGAAACTCGAATGCGACGAACCATGCTCCGCCCCGGAACCCGGTAATGACCCCCGCCAGCATCGCACCCTGCGCGATGGCGGTGCCGAGCGAGCCGACAAAGAACAATTGGTTCCACATCGACTGGTGCCACCCCGAAGCTTTCACGCGGAATTCAAAGGACACGCCGCGCAGGATCAGCGACATCAGCATCAGCGCCACCTCGAGATAAAGCGCAGGCAGGATGACCCCATGCGCGTGGGGAAACGCCACCAGCAGGATGCCCACGCCCAGCACCAGCCAGGTTTCGTTGGCATCCCAGAACGGACCGATGGAGGCCACCATCATGTCCTGCTCCGCACGCGTGGCGAGCGGCAGCAGGATGCCGACGCCAAGATCGAAGCCGTCGAGAATCACATAAGCGAGGATGGCCAATCCCATCAGTGCGGTAAAAATGAGCGGCAGATCGAGCTCCATTGTCACGACACCTGCGGGTCCAGCGCACCGGGGGCGGGCAGGTCGCGGCCTTTGCCTTCGGCTTCCTTGCGCGCGAGCTGCGTGAGCACGACCATGTACGAAATCAGCAACAGCCCGTAAATCAGGGCGTAGCCGGTCAATGTCGTGGCGATGTACGCAGCCGGCACCGTCGAAGCGGTATCCGCGGTCAGGATGACGCCGTAGACGATGTAGGGCTGGCGGCCTATTTCCGTCGTCAGCCATCCCGCCAGCACGGCGATCCATCCGGAGAAAGCCATGCCGGAATACCCCCACAACATCCAGCGCGGAAACTCACGGCGCCGGATCAGAAAAAACGCGCCAAACCAGGACACCGCCAGCATCAGCATGCCCACGCCGACCATGACGCGGAACGTCCAGAACACCGTTGCGACTGGCGGGTGCTTGTCGCCGAATTCGGAAAGGCCCTTCAATTCGCCGTCGGCTTTGTGCGTCAGGATCAGGCTCGCACCCTTGGGCAGCGAAATGGCGTAGTCGTTGCTGCGCGTATCCTTGTTGGGCATCGCGAACAGCAGCAACGGCGCGCCACGCTCGGTTTCCCAGATTGCCTCGATCGCCGCGATTTTCGCGGGCTGATGTTCGAGCGTATTCAATCCATGCATGTCGCCGACCCAGATCTGCAGCGGGATCAGCACCGCGGCGATCACCACGCCGAGGCGCAACATGCGCGTTGCCGGTTCGAATTCGCGATTGCGCAACAACTGATACGCCGAAATGCCCGCCACCAGGAACGCCGCCGTAAGTCCGGAGGCAATCATCATGTGCGCAAGGCGATACGGAAAACTCGGATTGAAGATCACCGCCAGCCAGCTGGTGGCGTGCAACTGACCGTCGGTCATCTCGAAGCCCTGTGGTGTTTGCATCCAGGAATTGAGGGCGAGGATCCAGAATGCCGAAGCCGAGGTGCCGATCGCAACCAGGAAGGCCGACAGGGTATGCATCCAGAGCGGTACCCGGTCGCGGCCGAACAACATGACGCCCAGGAAGGTGGCCTCGAGGAAAAATGCCGTCAGGACTTCGTAGCCCAGCAACGGTCCGGCAATGTTTCCAGCCTTGCTCATGAAGCCCGGCCAGTTGGTGCCGAACTGGAAGCTCATCGTAATGCCGGACACGACGCCGAGGGCGAACGAAAGTGCGAACACCTTCACCCAGAGCCGGTAGGCTGCCTTGCACCAGGCATCGCCCAGGAATTCAATTCGCACGCGCAGGTAGACGAGAATCCAGGCCAGGGCGATCGTAATGCTGGGAAACAGGATGTGGAACCCGATGTTGAGGCCGAACTGGGCTCGCGCGAGGATGAGCGGATCCGCGGACATGACGAACCTCTGGGAAAGAGCGGTCAGTTTAGCGTGTATCCGGGCTTGATTTCCGTCCTGCGCGAACTGCGCCGTTTTTCCTTCGCCCGTTCAGCGTTTTATTGCTGCGACGAACCTGGCCCGGATAAACTTGACTATATGCATATATATACGCACACTGGACTCATGCGCAAACAAGCCGGCAAATCGAGCAGCGAGCATTCCGCAAACCGCTCCGCGCGCCGCAACGGGGGGGATCGGACCGACACCACGGCAGAGCAATCGCAGCGCATTGGCAATGCGGCGCCACGCGGCAAGACGCGATTGACCATGTATCTCGACATGGCGGTGGTGGAGTACTTCCGTTCGCGCGCCGGGGGCCGCGGTTACCAGACCCTGATCAACGAAGCGCTCAAGCAGGCGATCGAACAGGAAAACCTCGAAGACGTCCTGCGCCGCGTAATCCGCGAAGAAGCGCGCCCCTACCAGACCGGAAAGGACAAGACTTGAGCGCCGGCCGATGATTGTGCATCGCGACGAATTGGAGGCGGCGGCCCTGCCTGTCGCAGTGCTGATCCTGGCCGGCATTGCCGCTTCGATCAGCCTGAAATTGTCCTCGTCGTTGGGCAACTTCGGCGTGTTCGGGCCTTACACGGTGCTCGTCATAGGTTCGGCGCTCGCGATATGGTTCAATCGCGGCCGCGCATTCATCGCACTGATCTCCCTGCTCGTCGCCTTCATCGCCTACCGCATTTCGCTAAGCTTCGGCCAGGACGATTTCCCGGTGCGCGCGGTGCTCACCGCGGCGGCGATTTTCGTACCCGCGAATATTCTGCTCGTGCTGCTGTTGCCGGAGCGGGGCATTGTGCATTTTCGCAATTACCGATGGCTGCTGCTGGGTGTCGTCGAAATACTGATTACCGCGTGGATAGCCACCGCGGGCCACTCGGCCCTTTCGGGCACATTCTGGCATGCAGCCCTGGGCCACTGGCTGCTCAAGGCCGCACCGACGCCGCTGCTCGGACGTCTTTTCCTGGTCGCGGCATTCACGGTCGCACTGATCGGGGCATGGCGGCGGCGCTTCCCGCTCGAGGTTGGCATGGTCGGCGCGCTGGTCGCCTTTTTCATTGCCTGCGAGTGGCCGGACCTGACGGTGGTGTACGGTGTGTTCGTATTTGCAGCCGGCGCCATGCTGCTGCTGGCCGTGCTGCAGGAATCGCATCGCATGGCTTTTCGCGATGAACTCACCGGCCTGCCCAGCCGGCGCGCCCTGCAGGAAAAACTCGTCGCGCTGGGACCGTCCTACTCGATCGCCATGGTCGACGTAGACCA
>DATFUO010000203.1:0-23509 GCA_035260785.1 Burkholderiales bacterium | reverse complement strand
CATAGTTGTCTCCGGATTGGCTGGGTGCGCGGTGCGGATGTCATCTCACGGGCCTATAACGATCATCGCGGAACGACGATGACAGGCCGGTAATAGCAGGAAAAGCAGTCGTACCCCCAGTACATGCCTCCATACTGCATGCGAGCGTTCCAGCGGATGCTTTCGGCGTAGGCATTCTGCATGTAGTCGAGCACCGCCTCAGGCACGCCTTGTTCGTGAAGACGTACGATTTGCGAAGCGGTCAGCGGATAGACGGCGCGGGTCTCCTGCAGCTCGCGAATGATTTCATCCGCCGGCTTGCCGTCCTTTGCCATTTCCACAATCTGGTCGATCGACGGCGGGGGCCGGTGCTGCAAGGCGGCGCAACCGCTCAACAGGACCAAACCGAGGAAAACGACAGCGACACTTGGGAATAAATGGGCGCGCATGCAACGAGTGCGGACGGATATCTGCTGTTTAAGACCAGTGGAAGTCTGCCGCGGTTCAATGCAGGCGGGAACGCGGCCATCCGTTTAGGCTGAAATATCAGGCACCAGCTGCCGCTCAAGTTGGGAAATCTGGTCCTTCAACAGCAATTTGCGCTTCTTCAGCCGCTGCATCTGCAATTCGTCGAGCTTCTGATCGCGTGACAGGTGCTCGATAACGTCATCAAGATCGCGATGCTCGATCTTCAGGACCTCGAGCCTGCTGCGGACCAGCTCGATCTCCTCCTCCGTCAGTTCCATTGGGGTCTCCGGCCCGGTCGATCATTCATGTTTCCACTATAAGCCAAGACGGGACTGCCGGCGGGCTTCCGGGATCGCGCGGCGCTGAAATCGGCCGTTTTCCGGCGTGCCCCTTACACACGTCAGCATGGTAAAAAATGGTACATCGAATGCCCAGAGGGATCGGGGAAATTGAGGCGGCGCCATGGAGTGTATAGGATGCAGCCCCGGGGGAAATTACAATGAACCATGATGATAATCCGCACGGAATCTACCCGATGTTATATGCCTTTTTCGACGCGCAGGGTGGCCTGGACAGGCACGCCACTCGCCGGCAGGTAAAAGCATTTGTCGACAACGGGGCCCACGGTGTGGCCGTTCTGGGGCTCGGCACCGAGGTCAACAAGCTCTCGAACAGTGAACGACGCCAACTGGTGGACTGGGTTGCCGAGGAGCTCGATGGCAGGTTGCCGCTGGCAATTACGGTGAACGACCCTACGGTCGGTGAGCAGGTCGAGTTCGCGAAGTTTGCGCAGTCGCATGGTGCATCCTGGGTAATCCTGCAGCCGCCGCCGGATCGCGGCGTGCCCGAGGAATTCTTCATCCGCTTCTTTGGCGCGGTGGCCGATCGCGTCGATGTGCCGGTTGCCGTCCAGAACGCGCCGGAATACCTCGGCGTGGGTCTGACGCCGGCGGGCGTGAATTCGCTGGCGAGGCGTCATCCGAACTTTCGCATTCTCAAAGGTGAGGAGCCGGCACTCTCGATCCGGCAGGTCATCGAAGAGACAGGGCATCGCGTTACGGTATTCAATGGGCGCGGCGGCCTTGAACTCGTCGATAACCTGCGCGCCGGTTGTGCGGGTATGATCCCGGCCGCCGATACCTTCGACCGCCAGGCACGCATATTCGACCTGCTGCGTGAGGGCGCCGAAACCGATGCCGAAGCGCTCTATCGCGACGTGCTGCCCGCCATCGTATTCGTCATGCAATCGCTGGATACTTTGCACACTTACGGCAAGCGCATTGCAGCGATGCGCCTGGGTCTGGGAGAAGTATTCGATCGCGCCCCGGCCCTGCAGCCGAACGGCTTCGGGATGCGATGCGCGCAACGTTACGCTGCTGCACTGGGACCACTGGAATGATCAAGAAATGTGTTTTGGGATCGATCGTCGCAGTTGCGATGGCATCGCTGTGCGCCGGTTCGTGGGCGCAATCTCCGGAAGAATGGTTTCGCGGCGGTCGCGCCGCAGTGGAAAAAGCCAAACAGGAAAAACCTGTAATGGGGCACGCCCGAAACGTGATCCTGTTCCTCGGCGACGGCATGGGAATTTCCACGGTCACCGCGGCACGCATCCTCGAAGGACAGCAGCGCGGCATGTCCGGCGAAAAGAACCAGCTATCCTTCGAGAAGCTGCCTTACGTGGCGCTGTCGAAAACCTATAGCGCGAACCAACAGACTTCGGACTCGGCGCCGACCATGAGCGCGATCGTGGCCGGAATGAAAACCAACGACGGCCTGATTTCAGTGAATGAGCACGTTGCGCGCGGCGATTTTCGCGCGGTCGCGGCCAACAGGATGAAAACCGTCCTGGAGCGGGCGGAGGATCGCGGCATGGCCACCGGCGTGGTAACGACTACGCGGATTACGCACGCGACGCCCGCTGCGTGTTACGCACACTCGCCCGATCGCGACTGGGAAAGCGACGCGGACCAGCCGGATGCGGCCAACGAGGCCGGCTTTCCCGATATCGCCAGGCAACTGATCGAGTTCCAGCACGGCGACGGACTCGAGGTGGCCTTGGGCGGGGGACGCGAAAAATTCCTGCCGCGCACCGTTCACGATCCGGAGTACCCGGAAAAGACCGGCGAGCGACATGATGGCCGCGACCTGACCAGGGAATGGCAGACCCGCTATCCGAAATCAGCTTACGTCTGGAACAAGGCGCAGCTCGACGCGATCGACACCAGACAAGTCAGGCACCTGCTAGGCCTGTTCCAGCCCTCGCACATGCAATACGAGCACGATCGCGGCAAGGACGGCGCGGGCGAGCCGTCACTTACGGAAATGACGGGCAAGGCACTGGATATTCTGTCGCAGAACCCGAAGGGCTATTTCCTGATGGTGGAAGGCGGCCGCATCGACCACGCGCATCATGCGGGAAACGCCTACCGCGCCTTGACCGATACCATCGAATTCGCGCGCGCCGTGAAGCTCGCGATGGAGCGCACCGATCCGCGCGATACTCTGATCATCGTCACAGCCGACCATAGCCACACCTTCACCATCGCCGGCTATCCCAGGCGCGGCAATCCGATTCTCGGCAAGGTGGTCGAGCCCGGGCATCCCCCCAAGGAATACGCGCGCGATGCGCTTGGTCAACCCTATACCACGCTTGGTTACGTCAACGGCCCCGGCTATACGGGCCAGTCGATCGCGCAACAGGAGGGGTCGAAGAAATATCCCCATCACGGCCCCGGATATCACGGCATAACAAACGGCAGGCCGGATCTGACCGACGTGGATACGACGGCGCCGGACTACATGCAGGAATCGGCGATGCCGATGGAAAGCGAAACCCACGGCGGCGAGGATGTCGCGATCTACGCGCGCGGCCCGCAGGCCCACCTCATTCGCGGCGTTCTGGAGCAGCATGTCATCTTCCACGTCATGGCCGAAGCGCTGGGCATGAGCGACTGAACCCCTCTGCCCTTGCGGGAGACGGGGGTGTCTTATCTCGACGTGGTCTTGCGGATTTCCTTCTCGTCGGTCCATTCCAGCAATCCGTTCTGCACGTTCCAGAGTTGCAGGTTGAATTTATAGTACACGTCCTTCACGCCACTGGCTTCCTTGACGATCGAAGTGATGTTGCCCTCCAGACGAAACGCTGCGCCCACCATCTTGCCGATTTCGGTCGATTTCTTGGCGTCGTAATAATCGCTCTGCTGGCGTTTCAGTTCCTCGACCTGCTGGTCCATCGCCGCCGCGTCCACCGCGAAACGCACCCGACCGCTCTTCTGCAATTCGACACGGATGGAGTCGGTGATCGCGCGCGTGTCGATGTACTCGCTGGTCTTGTTCTTGACCTCTTGCACCGTCATGATCGGCCGTTCTCCGCCGGACGCGATCGGTGTATTGAGCATCGAGCGCGTCATGGATTCGGCGATCATCTGCAGGTCCGTGGAGCCGAACTGGTTGGTCACCGTTTCGACGCCGCGTGCATCGCCGTAACGTGTTTTCGCGGCGCAGCCGGACAGGCCGAGTGCCACGCACAGCGCGAATGCACTGATAAACCGGATTGAGGGGGATTGCGTCATGACGTTACTCCTTCGAAATGAGCGTTGTTATTTGTCCTGATCCATGATGACGACCCTGAAGTCCACCGCTTCCTGCGCAGGCGACATCGTCGTCACGGTGTAGAGCGTCTTGCCGTAGATCAGCAGCGGTTTCCATGATTCGTCGTCCCAGGCGCGCATGCCTTCCTTGTCGAGCCAGCGAAAACGATAGGCGATGCGACGCTCTTCGTTGCTGTCGTTCTTCAGGTCGACATCTATGCGCAGCCCGCTGGCGCGTTCCGAGCAGCGCAGATCCACCACGTCGATATTCGGCAGTGAGCCCGCAATTTCAAGTTTTGACTTGATCAGGTCTTCCTTGGAATTGACCTTCTTGTCGTCGCTGGCCGGGCAGCCATAGGCAACAGCGGGGCGTTCGATCTTGCTGCCGCCGCAGGCAGCAACGGCGATCGATGCGATCAGGATGGAGGCAAGTACGGGGAGATTCATGATTCGCTCCTAGAGTAACGCAACATGGTGATCAAAACGTTCCCGCCGTCATCACCGTTGACCGCGTGGGGACCCGCGTATGTTCAATTCCTTCGGAGCCCGGTTTTGCGGCGGACACCGCCGCAGGGAGGATGGCAAAGGTGGTTCCGCCCAGAAACCGCAATCCGACCACCGCATAACGTCCCGAAACGCTGAAGCGTATATCCTGCCCGCCGGGACTGGCGCCAAATCCAATCGTGTGTTCGCCGGACGGTATGCGCGCCCGCGCAATCGCAATCTGCGCCGGCAACGAACGCCAGTCGCGTTCATCCGCGGATTCCGTGACAATCGATCCGATGGCCATCGCCAGCCCGACGAGCCCGGTCTGGTCGTTCTTGCCTGCCTGATACTGCGCAATCGCCTTGGTGCTCGAACGAATGATACCTCTGAGCACGATGCCCGGCATTTCTTCCTGCAGGGCCTTGCGTGCCATCAGGTCGATGCTGGTGATGACGCTCGTGCCAATCGGCGCTTCGCCCCGTATCTGCAACTGTGCCGGCATGAAGGAGGGCGGGCTCGGCGCAAGGATGGGGAACGATACCGGCACGATCAGCAGCCGGCCCCGGTGCGGAAAGGGCAGGCTGAATTGCCGCGACTGCCGTGCCGGCGCCGTTCCGGATTCCAGGACAAACAGCACATCGGTGTAGCGATCGTCCCTGGTTGCGACGCGTGAATCCAATCCCGCCAGGGCCTCCTCGAGTTGCGGGTGGTTCGGTTGCAATTCGATCGCCTTCCGGTAACCGGCAGCGGCCAGGCTGGGTTCGCCGAGGGCTTCGTAGATGAAGCCGGCCAAGTAATGGCTGAAGGCGCTTTCGTAGCTGTTCCTGAGGGCATTGACTTCCGGGTTGTCGATGGTCTGCACCGGATAGCCGTTCAATTCCTTGAAGCCGGTCTTCATGCCGCGCTTGCTGGCCTCGTCCTCGGTCTTTTCAAGTTCCTTTCGCCTCAGTTCCGCGATCACGGCTTCACGCTCGTGTGTCCTTTTGATGTCCACGCGGGCGGTGTCGAAATCGCCGCGTGCGAGATGATCCAGCGCAAGGCGGGTAGTAAGCATGACTTTCTCGTAGTCGTGTCCTTCATACGGAATGCTCTTGTCGTTGACCACCGCACTGGCGACGTTGCCGAGCAGTTTCTCCGGATTGGCGAGCGCCGCGCTCTCCCACGCTTGCACATGGGCATCCGCCGCCCTCCACGCTTTCAGGCTTTCGTCGTATCGACGATTCAGACGCTGCAGCTCCCCGAGTTCCAGATAATAGAGCAGGTCCTTGGCGCCGAACCTGTTGTTGCGATCGAGCCGCCGGATTGCGCCATCGACGTCGCCTGTCGCTGCCAGATTGATGGTGCCGCTCAATTCGGAATCGTAGCTGCGAAACGTGGCGCAGGCGGACAGCGCTGCCAGCAGCAGGGCGGCTGCCACAGTCCGGGCACGGAAAAAAGAAGAGGGGCGGGCGTTCAAGGCGCAATCCTGCCGGCAACAACGCCGCAGCCCTCCGTCAGTTGACTGTACGGCCGGCGTCTTCTTCGGAAGGCGCGTGCGTGAAGGCGGGCACCGCGAGCGTAAGGTCCCATTCCGCCTTGACTGCCGTGTCCTGCACCAGTTTCATCAATCCGTGCAAGAGCGTGTCGCCAAGCGCGAGGTCCACGCCGTTGCCCTGCTGCGGCTGCAGAGACAACACGGTCTGGCTTTTGTCGTTGCGGCGCGCACGTACTTTGCTCACCAGCATCGGCGCATTGCCCAGCGGATGTTCGCGCTGCGGCTCCTGCGTGGCCTTGGAAAATTTTACCTCCTGCAACGCTTTTTCATGCTGCAGGCCGAGAAGCGCCTTGCGCACTTCGGGATTGGGCTGCATCTGGATGTCTGGCTTGGCCTGCGCCATCTGCAGCAACACGGGCCAGATGCGCTTGACCAGGCGTCGCGTCAGCCAGAACTGGATTTCCGCCTTGCCGTCGAAGAACACCCGCACCATCAGGCGGTCTTCTTCGGCATGGAACTCCACGGTGATGCGTTCGAGGTTCATGAAAGTCAATATTACGCGCAACCGGCTCGGGGAAGGAAGACCCCGTTGCCGCGGGATCAGTCCGCGCGGTATGCGCGGATGACTGCGGGATCGGGGTCGAATCCCAGGCCGGGTAGTTGCGGCACGCAGATCGATCCGTTCCGGGGAATCGCCTGATCGCCATAGAGCCGCGCTTGCAGATCGAAGTAACGCCATTCCACCATCGATCCGAGCCCTTGCATAGACCCGTGGCCGAGCGCGGCATTGACGTGAACGCCGGCGAGGAAGGCAGGACCGTCATAAAAACTGTGCGGCATCACCGTCACGTTGTACGCGGCGGCCAATGCGAATACCTTGCGCAGTTCGGACACGCCACCCATCTTGGCCGGGCTGGGCTGCACGAAGTCCACCGCACCGGCATCGAACAGGTGCTTGAATTGGGCAACCGTGGTGGCGTTCTCTCCCGCGGCGATCGGGATGCCGCCGCGCGCGCGAATCTGCGCCAGCGCCGTGTGATCTTCCGGGGGCCACACCGGTTCTTCCAGCCAGCGCAGGTTCAGTGGCCGCAGCTTTTGCGCCATGTCCAGCGCCTCGCGCAGCGTCCAGGGGCAGTTCACGTCGAGCATGATATCCACGTCCTCGCCAGCGGCGTCGCGCGCGGCGCGGGTCGGCGCAACTTCGATCTCGTGCAGCTTGATATGGCGAAAGCCTTCGCCCAGCGCGCGCCCGACATTGGCGGCCACGACCTTCGGATCCGAGTAGCGGATCATGCTCGCGTAGCAAGTCAATTGTGGTTTGCCGCCGCCGAGCAATTGATGCAGGGGCTGGCGCGCAACTTTGCCGGCGATGTCCCACAGTGCGATGTCAATGCCGGACAGGCCGAAGATGACCGGGCCGCTGCGCCCGAAGATGTGCAACTTCTGCTGGATTTCCTGCATCAGGTTCTCTATTGCCAGCGCATCGCGGCCGAGGCACATCGGTGCGAGGATCTGGTCGATCGCGATCCTGGTGGCGGGGATGACGTTGTAGCCGAACGCTTCGCCCCAGCCGGTGACGCCTGCGTCGGTGCTGATCTTCACCAGCAGCACATCCGCGGTTTTCCACGCTTTTCCACCCCACACCTCGGTGTCCGACGGGCCGCCGCTGGTATAGGGAATGCGCAGGACGATCGTTTCGATGTTCGCGATTTTCATTGTTGTTCTCCGGCAATTTCGACGGGCAGGAGGGTAATGATAGGCGACATGCGCTACGGCCGCTTACGGCCAATGCACGCGTTTGCGGGAGGGCGCCGGAAAGGCCGGGACTAGGAGGTCGCGCGATATTTCCGGTAGTACGTCATGACCCGCGGAACGTAGGTCATGGTTTCCTGAAACGGCGGGATGCGATTGCCCGCCCTGACCACTGCATTCTCGCCGGCGTTGTAGGCCGCGACGGCAAGCTGCAGGTCGTTATTGAACATGCGGATCAGATCGCGCAGGTAGCGTGCGCCGCCGCTGATGTTCTGCGCCGGATCGAGGCGATTCTTCACGCCATAGCGTTTCGCCGTTTCCGGCATCAACTGCATGAGGCCGGCCGCGCCTTTGCGTGAGCGGGCGAACGGGTTATAGCCGGATTCCGCCGAAATCACGGCGTGGATCAGGGCGGGTTCCAGGCGTGTGGCCTTCGCCGCGTCCTGGATGGGCTTGGCATAGCGCGCCCGCTCCCTGTCATCGTAGTAGCGGATTTCGCTGGCCAGCGTCTCGGTAACCGGGTCCGGTTTGCGCTTTTCCTTCAGGTAAACCCTGAATCGGCTGTCCTGCGGCACATTGGTAAAGTGCACCGCTCCGTCGGCGTCGACATAACGATAGATGTCGGCGCGCGCAATTCCGGCAGAAATCGCCGCAACGAGTAAGAGTAGAAGCCGGATTTTCATCTGAATCCTGAGTTGTGCAACTTCCAGGCCACTGCGTCGGCCGTCCGGTTGACCCGCAACAGGGACTTGCCCGCGTACCGACGATGATACCGGTTGAAGCGACTGACCGGGGCCGGCAAGCGTCAGCCGGGTATGCGGCGCGGCGGCGAAATCAGCACGGTGGCGAGGGACGCAATCACCAACACCAGTGCGGCGTATTCCTGCCACTGCGGGGATTCCCCGAGCAACCAGATGCCACTGAACACCCCGACGATCGGGATCATGAGCGTGCTCAGCGAGGAAACACCCGGCGTCGCGGCGGTGGCGATCCGGAACCAGGCCCAGTAGCAGAAAATGAAGACGAACGTCATGTTGTAGACGAGCCCTACGGTTGCCGCGGTCCCGATCGGCCGCCAGTCTGCCCAGTCGATCATGAGCGCACCGATCATGATCGGCAATCCACCCAGGAGAAGTTGCCACGCGGTCAGCGCGATGGTGCCCAGCGTGACTGGAAAACGCCGCATCAGCACAGTACCAAGGGCCCAGGCGATGGCGGCGCCAAGGACCAGCATCGCCCCGAGCGGCGAGGTACGCATCAGGCTGAATTCTCCGCCGAGCAGGACGGCCATGCCGGCCATGCCGAGCAGCAGGCCGAGAACCCGCCGGCGCGTCAGCTTCTCGTCGAGGATGAAAACCGAAAGCAGCACCGCCCACACCGGCATGCTGTAAGCCAGAATGGCGCTGCGTCCTGCCGGCAGCATTCTAAGGCCGTATCCGATCAGTACGTTCCACAGCGTGACATTGCAGATCGAGACGACGATCAGCCGTCCCCACTGATCCCTTGGCACGCGTATCGCCTGACCGCTTACGCGCGCGATGATGAACAGGCCGATCGCGCCGGAGGCGACGCAAAGGCCGCGGAAGGTCCACACCGGCAGTTCGGCCAGCGTCATTTTCATCATCGGCCAGTTGAGTCCCCAGCCCAGCGTGAGCACGGCCAGCAGGACCCACATCGAGCGGGGCAGGGTTTGATGTTGCGCGGACATGGAATCGTCGGGTAAAAAGACGGCGCAGTTTACAGAAAAACAGGACTGAGGACTCGGGACTAAAGTATTGGGCGAAGAGCTTTTCCCCTGACTCCTAAGCACTGAGTGCCGAGTCCTTTTTTGTTACTATCCCCCCAATGACAACCAATCCTGTCCTGCGCTTGCTGATTTTCTGGGGCGTGAACACGCTGTCTCTGTGGGTGGCCGACGATCTGTTCGACGGCATTATGTTTACGACTGCGCAATCGCTGTTCGTCGCCGGCCTGATGCTCGGCGTGGTCAATACGTTTCTCAAACCGGTGTTGGTGATCCTGACGTTGCCATTGTCGATCCTGACGCTGGGCCTGTTCGTCCTGGTCATCAATGCGCTCATGCTGTTGCTGGTCTCATGGCTGGTGCCCGGTTTCATCGTTTCGGGATTCTGGTCTGGATTTCTCGTCGCCATTTTCGTATCCGTGTTCAGCTTTATCCTGAATTCTTTGATCGGCTACAACAAGGTCAGGATCCAGCGGATCGAATCGAACAGACGGGACCGATAATTTCACAGAATTTGGCGCGGCCTGTTTCCCGGCCGCGCCGGGTGCGCCAACCGGCGTTTCAATAATAAACATTTCAGGAGGCGAGAATGCAGAAGTACCAGATGTACATCGGCGGTGAATGGGTCGCCCCTTCGTCGGGTGAATGGTTCGAAAGCTACAACCCGTTCACCGGGGAACCCTGGGCCATGATTCCGCGCGGCAACGCGGCCGATGCGGATCATGCGGTGCGCACGGCGCATGCCGCATTCACGGATGGCCCCTGGCCGCAGATGACGCCCACGCAGCGCGGCGCGTTGCTCAGAAAGCTCGGAGATCTGGTCGCGCAAAATGCACAGCATCTTGCCGAGATCGAGGTGCGCGACAACGGCAAGCTGATCGCCGAAATGGCCGCGCAGCTCAATTACGTGCCGCAGTGGTATTACTACTTCGGCGGGCTGGCGGACAAGGTCCAGGGCGCGGTCATTCCGCTCGACAAGAAAGGCTATTTCAACTTCACCCGCTATGAACCGCTCGGCGTGGTCGTGGCAATCACGCCGTGGAATTCACCGCTGATGCTGACCGCCTGGAAACTGGCGCCTGCGCTGGCCGCCGGCAACACCGTGGTGATCAAGCCTTCCGAGTTCACTTCTGCCTCCGCGCTGGAATTTGTCAAGCTGGTGGAGCAGGCGGGGTTCCCCGCTGGCGTCGTCAATGTCGTCACCGGTTATGGCAAGGAAGCCGGGATGCCGCTGGTCGAGCATCCGCTTACTGCAAAAATAACTTTTACCGGATCGGATACGACCGGCAGGATCATCGCCGAGACAGCGGCGCGCGGATTCAAGAAAGTCGGACTCGAACTGGGCGGCAAGTCGCCCAACATCGTGTTCGAGGACGCCGTCATCGAGGATGCGGTCAACGGCGCGGTATCAGGAATTTTCGCGGCAACCGGCCAGACTTGCATCGCGGGTTCGCGGCTTCTGCTCCAGCAATCCATCCACGACGATTTCGTCGATAAGCTGCTGGCGCTTGCGAAGACCGCGAAAATGGGCAATCCGATGAGTCTGGAAACCCAGGTCGGTCCGGTGACCACGCAGCCGCAATATCAGAAAGTATTGGCATACATCGATGTGGCCAAGAACGAGGGGGCGAAGCTGCGCATGGGCGGTGGTCCGGCGATACGTCCGGAGTGCGGCAACGGATGGTTCGTCGAGCCGACGATTTTCACCGGCGTCGACAACAAGATGCGCATTGCGCAGGAGGAAGTATTCGGCCCGGTGCTTTCCATTATCCCGTTCAAGGACGAGGAGGATGCCGTGCGCATCGCGAACGACGTCCGTTTCGGCCTCGGTGCCGGGGTGTGGACGCGCGATGTCGGTCGTGCAATACGCATGTCGGAACGCATCAAGGCCGGCACGGTTTGGGTCAACACTTATCGCGCCGTCAGCTTCATGTCGCCGTTCGGCGGTTACAAGGACAGCGGCGTGGGCCGGGAAAACGGCCAAAGCGCCATCTACGAATACCTGCAGATGAAGAGCGTCTGGATCAATACCGGGGTCAAGACCGGCAATCCGTTCGTGATGCGCTAGGGCTCATCGCCTGCTTCACCGCCGCCGAGCATGTGCAGCAGCTGTGGCACGGCTTGCTCGGCCGCGCGTTTTCCTTCGGCGATTGCGGGCGCGGCGCGGTGGAAATCCATCAGTGCCATTTGCGCCAGGCGCGGCCGGATCACGATGTCCGCCGGCTCGCCGGCGAGCCGGCTGCGGGTGATGCGTTCCTGCATGATGTTGATGCTCGTGGTCATGACGTCGATCATCGAGGGGATTGGCAGCGAGGTTTTGGGTCCGTTCTTTTTCCGATTGCGGCCGAGTTGAAGTTTTCCCAACATGCTTGAAAGCTGGCTGGCGACCCTGCCGGGTGCCGCCACGGGCGCAGTCGGCCGGCGCAGGCGCCGTCCGGCCATGTCCGAACTCAAGTCCACGGCGAGGACGATGTCCGCTCCCATCGCGCGCGCCAGCGATACGGGCACCGGATTGACCAGTCCGCCGTCTACGATCAGCCGGCCGTCACGTTCGACCGGCGTAAAAAAGCCGGGCAACGCGATGGAAGCGCGCACGGCGTCGATGACCATGCCTTCGCGCAGCCAGATTTCCCGGCCCGTTGCCAGGTCTGTCGCCACCGCTCCGAACGGTTTTGCAAGTTTGCCTATTTCCACGTCGTTAAAGTGTGAACGAAAGAAATCCACCAGCCGGATGCCTTTTATCAGGCCCGCCGTGAGGGTAAAGTCGAGCAGGCCCACTACGGTTTTCCAGGTCAGCGATTTGACCCAGGTTTCCAGGTCGTCAAGTCTGCCTGCCGCATAAGCCGCACCGACCAGCGATCCGATCGACGTACCGCATACGATATCGGGTTCAATGCCGGCTTCCTGCAGCGCGCGGATGACGCCGATATGCGCCCAGCCGCGCGCGGAGCCACTGCCGAGCACGAGGCCGATCGAAGGTCGGGAGTGATTATCCAAGTTCGCTCAGGGATCGCATGCGACACGATTATAAACGCCTCGCTGCGCACGCTTTTGGCGGCCCAACGCCCGAAGGAGAACCGCATGGCCCGTCAGGCCCGGTGGAATTCGTGCGGCGACAGGGGTTGACGCTCGGCAACGACGCCGCTGCCGAGCGCGTCGAAATATTCCGGCGCCGGCGCGACGAGCGGCCGGGACAGCCGCAGCAGGAACGGCAGTTGCGGATTGACGTGCAACTCGCAGCCCAGCTTTTCTGCCAGCCCGCGCATCGCGTAGTTATCCGCCAGCACGTCGGCATGCATGCAGGTGATGCGGTCCTGCGCGGCAATGCGGATCAGATCGGATACCAGTCGGCGGCCGAGTCCCTGGCGCTGCCATGGATCGCTCACGACGACGGCAAAATCGCAACTGCCGCCGGTTTCGTCGGCGACGTACTGGGCCATTCCGATGAGGGTTGAATCGATTGAGGGTTCTGCCGCCCAAGCGACAAGCACGCCTTCCCGCCCGGCGCGCGGGTTTGTGAATCGCGCCAGCATGTCGTCGGAAAGCTGGCTGATGCCCATCATGAAGCGAAAGTACCGACTGCTTATGGACAGCCCGCGGACGAACGCCTGCACGGCTTCAGCATCTCGCGGTGCGACCGGCCGTATCTGCACCGCCTTGCTGTTGCGCAGTTGCGTCAATTGCCCGATGTAACTCAAGCGCACCTGCGCCATTCCACGTCGGCTCTTGCCGAATCCGGCGGCCTCGCAAGCGTTTCCCGCACCGGTTCCTCGACCGTGAGCCGGGACGCGCTCAGGGCCGTGATGACGGTCAGCCCAGCGTGGCGGATCGTAAATGACTCGCCGGCGGAAACGACCGTGTCCTTGAGATCCCCTTCCTCGGTGACCCACAACGCGCCCTCATGAGCTTCCACCCGCGTGCCCTGTCCATCGCGGATCGCGAGCAGACCTTCGCGGGCCAGCTCGAAGGTGGATTGCCTGAATTCGATTGGCCCAGCCTCGATTTGCATAACTGCCTCCATAATGTGCGCCGCATTGACGCGCCAGACATTCCAGTAAATCATTACCGATGTGCATTTTCCGCAACGCCTGCCCGGCGACAAACGATATTTTGGAATGATTCGCATGAGTACAAAGAATGCCTAGAAAATCCTCCGGTCCGATGCCCACGCTGGACTTCTTCCGCGGATTCGAGGCGGCAGCCCGCCATCTGAGCTTTACCAAGGCCGCCGATGAGCTGTTCGTGACGCAATCCGCCGTCAGCCGGCAGATCCAGGCGCTCGAGGAGCGCCTTGGTGTCGCGCTGTTTCTGCGCCGCAATCGCGGTCTCGCGCTGACCGAAGCAGGGGAACGGATGTATCGCGCCGCCAGCATCGCTTTGCGCACGTTGCGCGAGGCCACCGACCGCATCGCACCTGGGACCAAGCAGACAATGGTCACCGTGACCTCCTCGATGGCGTTCTGTTCGCTGTGGCTGATTCCGCGGCTCGCCGGATTTCGTCGCTTGCACCCCGACGTCGACGTGCGCATAGCGGCCAACAACCAATTGCTGGACCTCGATCGCGAGCGTATCGACGTTGCGGTACGTTATTGTCCCGCCACGGTCGCGCCGGCAGGTTCCGTTCGCCTGTTCGGCGAGGAGATCCTGCCGGTCTGCAGCCCGGCATTGCTCGTGGACCGCGGCCGGCCGCTGAAATCGCTCGCAGACCTCAGGCGCCATGTGCTGCTGCATTTCGATGATCCGGAGCGTTCCGCGCCGTGGCTTTCATGGAACGTGTGGCTGGAGACTGCGGGTGTGCCGGACCTCAGACCGGCGGGCGCCCTGCGCTTCAATCACTATGACCAGGTCATCGGCGCCGCAGTCGGCGGCCAGGGCGTGGCGATAGGAAGGCGTCCGCTGGTCAGGACGCTGCTGGAGGAGGGACTGCTCGCGATGCCGTTTTCGCTGGGAGCGGTAACCGATCGCGCCTATTTCATCGTGCGCACGGCGGCCACTGCCGGCCGCGCGGAAGTCGACGCCTTCGTGCAATGGCTGCGCAGTGAGAGCGTGTTTGCCTCGCCCGCCGCAGGCGCGAAGGAAAAACCGAAAAAGCGCAAGCTGGGAAAGGCAAAAGCAGGCGTCCCGGTCAAGCGGCCGCCGAACCGAAAAAAATAGCGGCCGGATGGCCGCCATTTTCATGCGATCGATTTCGACCTAGCCGCTGATCTTGCGGATTTCCGCTGTCCGTGGCATTCGCTTTGGCAGCACATCCTTGAGTCTGGCTCTCGCGTCGCGCAAAAGCTTTTCCGTGGTCGGCCAGTCGATGCAGGCATCCGTCACCGATACGCCGTATTTGAGCTGCGTCAGGTCGGCAGGAATCACCTGATTTCCGGCGTTGATGTTGCTCTCGAGCATGACGCCGACAATCGATTGATTGCCCTCCAGGATCTGGTGCGCGCAATCGAGCATCACCAGCGGCTGGAGATTGTGATCCTTGTTCGAATTCGCATGGCTGCAATCCACCATAATATTGGCCGCGAGTTTATTCCTGGCCAGATCCTTTTCCACGACGGCCATCGTCACAGAGTCGTAGTTCGGGCCGTTCGCACCCCCGCGCAGCACGATGTGACCGTAGCGGTTTCCGCTGGTGCGGATGACCGACACCTGGCCGCGCTGATTGATACCGAGGAAACTGTGCGGTCGTGATACGGACAGCAGCGCATTGATTGCCACCTGCAGGCCGCCGTCGGTGCCGTTCTTGAAGCCGACCGGCGTCGACAGGCCGCTCGCCATCTCGCGATGCGTCTGCGATTCGGTTGTACGCGCCCCGATTGCGCTCCAGGAGACGAGATCTCCCAGATATTGCGGGCTGATCGGGTCGAGCGCCTCGGTACCCGCCGGTAATCCAAGTTCGTTGATGTCGCGCAACACCTTGCGGGCGAGTTGCAATCCCTCCTCGATGTCGAAGGAATCGTCCATGTGCGGATCGTTGATCAGGCCCTTCCAGCCGGTGGTCGTGCGCGGCTTTTCGAAATACACCCGCATGACGATGAGCAGTGTATCGGCCACTTCGTCCGCCACTTTCTTCAGCTTTTGCGCGTAGTCCATGGCTGCCGCAGGATCGTGGATGGAGCACGGGCCCACCACCACCACCAGCCGATGATCCTGCCGGTCGAGGATGCGCTCGAGCGCGTGACGGCCGCGCAGCACGGTTTGTTCAGCCTTCTCGGTCAACGGAATGCGGCGCTTGATTTCGTCCGGGTTGAGCAGGACGTCCTGAGCGGCGACATTGACGTTGTAAATCAGCTTTTCATCCATGATCGGTTGCCGTTGCGGGCGACTGGTTTTTGGGGAACGGGAATTCTACGTAATCCCGCGCTCGGGGCATAGCCTGCTCATCTCATTTTCGAGTAGGCGGTCGGTGTCAGGATCAGATTGGTGATGTGAGTGGTCAGCGGCCCGTCTTTCTCGGTTTCCGCGCGGGTCGCCAGCCAGTCGGGGTGGGTCGCGAAGGCATTCCATTTCTGGTCGCGCTCGGCAAGATTCTCCCACTCCAGGATATAGTAAAGATCGTTGTTGCTTTCGCCGATCGCGGTCGTCCAGAAACCGACCTGTCGAATGCCGAACCGCTCCCACAGCTTCAGGGTGTGATTCGAGAACCTCGCGTTGAGCGCGGGCAGCTTGCCGGGGAAGGCGTGATAGATGCGCAATTCGTAAATCATGCTTCGATTTCCTTTTTTGGTTGGAATTCTGGCCCGGACTTTCAGTACCGCTTCGTCAGCGTCAGGCTGTCGCCTTCGCGTCGCATTTCCAGCTTGCCGAGGAAACTCATGCCCAGCAGCACAACGGGGAAACCGCCGTTCTCATGCACCATGCCGTCGATGTCCCGCAATGTGATGTCTCCCAGAGTAACCTGGTCGAGTTTCACTTTGTAGATAGGCGTCACGCCGTTGGCGGTTTGTGAGTAACCGCGTTTGCCCGCCAAATAGTTGACACCGGCGTGGCGTGCTTCGTCCACGCTCATCGAGACCATCGTGGCACCGGTATCGACGAGGAACCGGACCGATGCGCCATTGATGCTGCCGGAGGAGACAAAATGCCCGTCTCTGTCCGCCGATAACACCACCGTGGCATGCTCGCTCTGGACGGAAAGCGCGCTGTAGACGCCCTCTCCGATGTGCAATCGTTGCTGCCTGCCATTGATCGAAACAATGGCTTCCTCGCTGGTCGCGCCGATCAGCGTAACGTCAGCGAAAGTTTCGCCGACCCGCAAGGTGCGGGGCTTACCCTTGTCCATGACCAGCATGGCTTTTCCCGGAAACAGCGCAACGACACTGACGTCGACCGCCCACGCCGGGGCACACAGGACCGAAAGCCCCAGCAAAACTCGCGTAATATTTGCGGCGCCGAACCGCATGAGAATCCTCTGTTGATGAAACCAGTTGCGATATTTCGTCATTCGCCCACGGAAGGACCGGGCTATTTTGCCACGTATCTCGACTCGCGCCACTTGCCTTGGCGATTAGTGGCGCTCGATCGGGGTGAGCCGGTCCCAACGCGTACTACGGATTTCAGCGGCCTCGTGTTCATGGGCGGGCCGATGAGCGTCAATGACGACTTACCCTGGATAGCACCGGTGCTCGAGCTAATTCGCAGGGCGGTGACTGACGATCTGCCCGTGCTTGGACATTGTCTCGGCGGGCAGTTGATGTCAAAGGCACTGGGCGGCAGCGTCGGGCGCAATCCGGTCAAGGAAATCGGCTGGGGCGAAATCGAAGTGGCGGACAACAGCCTGGCGCGGCTGTGGTTCGGAGCCGATCTGACGCGTTTCGAATCCTTTCACTGGCACGGTGAATCTTTCACGATTCCTCCCGGTGGCGTCCGCATCATGGGTAATCGGAATTGCGAGAATCAGGGCTTCGTCGTAGGCAAGAATCTCGGCATGCAATGCCACGTGGAGATGACCGAGCAGCTCATCGATTCCTGGTGCGAATCGGGGGCGGATGAAATCGCCGGGAACAGGGCCAGCCCCGCGGTGCAGTCGGCCGAGCAGATGAAGAGCAGAATGGAGGAGAAAATCGCCGCAATGCGCCGCATCGCCGACCGTCTCTACGACAACTGGGTCAAAGGATTGCAAAGGACCTAGGGCTCAGAAAGCAGAACTCCGCGAACCTCGAGGTATGTTCGTTCGCCGCTGCGCCTGCCCTTAGTCCTCAGCCCGGTTCAGTCCCTGAAATTTCCGACCTGAATCGGAAAGTCGGTAACGTTCCTTTTCACGAGCGCAATGACCTGCTGCAATTCGTCTTTCTTGGCGCCGGAAACACGTACTGCATCGCCCTGGATGCTGGCCTGAACCTTGAGCTTGGCATCCTTGATCAACTTTTGCAGTTTTTTCCCAAGTTCCTGGTCGACCCCGACTTTGACCGTGATCACCTGCTTGACCTTGTCGCCGCTGATCGTTTCGACCTTGCCGCGCTGCAGGCAGCGTATGTCCACTCCGCGCTTGGCCAGTTTGCCGATCAGCACGTCGTAGACCTGGCCGAGCTTGAAGTCGTCATCGGCAAAGACAGTCAGCACCTTGTCGGCTTGCTCAACGCGCGCATCCGATCCCTTGAAATCGAAGCGGTTGGATACCTCCTTGTTGGTCTGGTCGAGCGCGTTCCTCAGTTCAACCTGATTGACCTCGGATACGATGTCGAAGCTGGGCATGGCCTATCCCTTCGTCAGAACTGCCTGATTCATTTGGTTGTGCTGTGCCGTCGGAACGAATTCACCGGGCACACAACCTACTTTCTGCGATGCTTGGCGCCAATGCGCAGGCGCAACGCGTTCAAGCGGATAAATCCGGCGGCGTCCGCCTGGTTGTAAGCTCCCTTGTCATCGTCGAAGGTGGCGATGCGCGAATCGAACAGTGAATCGGATCTGGATGCACGACCGACGACCAGCACCGTTCCCTTGTACAGTTTGAGCCGCACGGTACCGTTCACAGTCTGCTGCGAGTTGTCGATCAGGCTTTGCAGCAGCAATCGTTCCGGGCTGAACCAGTACCCGTTGTAGATCATCCGCGCATAACGCGGCATCAGGTCATCCTTCAGCGCGAGCACTTCGCGATCCAGGGTGATGGATTCGATTGCGCGATGTGCCTTGAGCATGATGGTGCCGCCGGGTGTCTCGTAGCAGCCGCGGGATTTCATCCCGACGTACCTGTTTTCGACAATGTCCAGGCGTCCGATGCCGTGCCTGCCGCCGATCTGGTTGAGTTTCGTGAGCACATGGGCCGGCGTCATCTTCTTGCCGTTGACCGCGACGATGTCGCCCCTGCGGTACTCCAGTTCGACATGCTCCGGCCGGCCGGGCGCCTTTTCGGGCGACACGGTTAGGCGCCACATCGAGTCTTCCGGCTCGAAATCCGGGTCCTCAAGAATGCCGCCTTCGTAGGAAATATGCAGCAGGTTGGCGTCCATGGAATAGGGCGCGCCACCGCCCTTGCGCTTCTTGAAATCCACCGGGATGCCGTGCTCGTCCGCATACGCCAGGAGCTTGTCCCTGGACAGCAGGTCCCATTCGCGCCATGGCGCAATGATCTTTACGTCGGGCATCAGCGCATACGCGCCGAGTTCGAAACGAACCTGGTCGTTGCCCTTGCCCGTTGCGCCGTGGGAAATCGCGTCGGCCCCGGTCTTGCGTGCGATCTCGACCAGGCGCTTGGCGATCAGGGGACGCGCGATCGAGGTGCCGAGCAGATACTCCCCCTCATACAACGCGTTCGCCCTGAACATCGGAAACACGAAATCGCGGACAAATTCCTCGCGCAGGTCTTCGATGAAAATCTGTTTGACGCCGAGTTTCTTCGCCTTTCTGCGCGCCGGCTCCACCTCTTCGCCCTGGCCAATGTCGGCCGTGAAGGTGACGACTTCACAGTGATAGGTGTCCTGCAGCCATTTCAGGATGACCGATGTGTCCAGCCCGCCGGAATAAGCGAGCACGACTTTTTTGACCGGCTTTTCGGTGCGTTTCTTCTTCACTTTGTCCCTTGTTCGTGTTCAGTCAGGTCTTGTTTGGATTGTCGTCGGAGTCCATGTCGCCCTCAAAGACACCGTCCACCCATTCCCCGACGAACAACCGCCCGTCGGGTGTCTGGTACTGGCCGTGCCCGTGGGGCTGGCCTTCTTTCCACTGTCCTTCATACCAGCTTCCGTCGGGTGCGTCGTAGCGGCCGCTCCCGTCCTGCAAGCTATGCTTCCATTCGCCGGCATAGCGCCCGCCGTCCGCGCGGGTGAGCGTGCCCTTGCCTTCCGCCCAGCCCTGTTTCAGTGAGCCTTCATAACGGTCCGTAGGCTTGCCGTTGATGTACCACAGCAGCAGGCCTTCGCCGTCAGCCGCACCATTCCTGCACTGACCGTTCCAAACGATGGACTCGCCCGCTTGCGGAAAAGGGTTGGCGACCTTGCAACCGCTTTTGTCCGCGATCCAGGCCGTATCGTCGTCGGCAGACAGGCCCGCGACGGGCGCCAATAACGATACAACCAGTGCAACTCGGGAAATGCTCAAACGGATCATGTTTGCTCCTTCGCAGTGACTTGACTATTCCGGAATGCAGGCACTATCGCCGCAACGTATCTTTCGTTGTACCTGCGACCTTCGGCAATCGTTTGCCGTGACGCTTTCCTCAAACCGACTCGAGGTTTCCCAGCAGCAGGTATTCCATCAGAGCCTTCTGGGTATGCAACCGATTTTCGGCCTCATCCCACACCACGCTCTGGGTACCATCGATCACGGCTGCCTCGACTTCCTCCCCTCGATGCGCGGGCAGGCAGTGCATGAAAAGGGCATCGCGGGCGGCGTGCTTCATCATTTCGACATCGACCTGCCAATCCTCGAAGTCGCGTTTTCGTTCCTCGTTCTCCGCTTCGAATCCCATGCTGGTCCAGACGTCCGTCGTTACAAGGTGTGCACCGCGTGCGGCCTGCATCGGGTCGGAAAATTCCTCGTAATGAGCGGTGCCGTAAAGGCCGACGCGCTCGGGCTCGACTTCATAGCCCGGCGGCGTGGAAACGTGGACATTGAAATCGAGCACCTCCGCGGCCTGCAACCATGTGTTGCAAACGTTATTCGAGTCGCCGATCCAAGCGACGGTCTTGCCCTGGATCGGCCCGCGGTGCTCGAGATAGGTGTAAATGTCCGCCAGTATCTGGCAGGGATGGTACTCGTTGGTGAGGCCATTCACCACCGGAACCCTGGAGTGCGCAGCGAAGCGCTCGATGATGTCCTGTTCGAATGTCCGGATCATCACGATGTCGCACATCCGCGAGATGACCTGTGCTGCATCCTCCACCGGTTCGCCGCGGCCGAGTTGGGAATCGCGTGTGCTTAGGAAAATTGCCGAGCCCCCGAGCTGGTGCATGCCGGCCTCGAACGAAAGCCGCGTACGTGTGCTCTGTTTCTCGAAAATCATCACCAGCGTACGATCGAACAGGGGGTGATAAGTCTTGTACGCCTTGAACTGCTGCTTGATCCAGCGCGTACGCTCGAACAGGCGATCCAGTTCATTGCGGGACAAATCCTTGAACTGCAGAAAATGCTTCGGCGACTGCATGTTCAGATCGTCAATGTGACACTGCCGTGGCGGCGGCGGTATTCAGGAAGTTTCTGACCAGGCTGGAGACACCGTCCACCAGCGTTTCCACTTCCGCGTCCTTCAGGTTCAACGGTGGAAGCAGCCGGACTACCGTGTCCGCCGTTACGTTGATCAGCAGGCCGGCGTCGAATCCGCGGAACACCAGATCGCCGCAGGGCCTGTCGAGTTCAATGCCGATCATGAGACCTTTTCCGCGAATTTCTTTCACGCCGGCCGTTCCGGCCAGATTTTTTGCCATTTCTTCCCGGATTTTCTGTCCGGTCCTGCCGGCGCGTTCGACCAGACCTTCATCCTCAATGATGGCGAGTGTCGTGAGGGCGCAAACGCACCCCAGGGGATTGCCGCCGAAGGTCGAGCCGTGCTTGCCCGCCGTAAACACGCTGGCGGCGACCCCGCGCGCCAGGCAGGCCCCAATGGGGAAACCGTTGCCGAGTCCCTTCGCAAGCGACATCACATCGGGTTTGATCCCAAGATGCTGGTGCGCGAACCACCTCCCGGTCCGTGCCATTCCAGTTTGAACCTCATCGAGCATCAACAGCCATCCCTTTTCGTCGCAGATTCTGCGCAGATGCGGGATATAACCGTCATCCGGAACATGAACGCCGCTTTCGCCTTGCACGGGTTCGACCAGCACCGCTACGATGTTCGGGTTGACCGCCGCTACTTGCTCAAGAGCCGGCAGGTCGTTGTAGGGTACGCGTACAAATCCAGTCAACAGGGGCTCGAACCCCGCCTGCACTTTCCGACTGCCCGTCGCCGACAACGTGGCGATGGTGCGACCATGGAAGGCCTGCTCCATCACGATGATGGCTGGAGATTCGATGCCCTTTTGGTGCCCATAAAGCCGCGCTAACTTGATCGCTGCTTCGTTGGCTTCACATCCGGAATTGCAGAAGAAGGCATTGTCCATCCCTGCAAGAGCGCACAGGCGTGCGGCGAGTTGCTCCTGCTCGGGAATTTCGTACAGGTTGGATACGTGCATGGCACGCGCAGCTTGTGCGGAAATTGCGGCGACCAGCCGCGGGTGGGCATGCCCTACACCGGTGACCGCAACACCGCTGACGCAGTCGAGATAGCGCTTGCCCCGCAGGTCCCAGAGCCATGAACCTTCGCCCCGTGTGAACGCGATCGCTTGCCGGCCATAAGTTGTCATTACGTGTTGCATCATGTCGCCCACCCGGCCGTTTTTCCGCGGCTCCAAAAAGCACACGGCGGCAACAAGCCGCCGTGCGTGCCATTGAAAATGTTGGGGTTTTCAGGTTGTATATTTATCCGAATCGGTGCATTGATGCAAGCGCTTTACCTTCGATTTCCCCCGCGGGACGATGGAACGATGCCTGATGATGCCGTCGTTCCATGCCGCGATCCGTCGATTCGAGAAAACCTCCGCCGTCAACACGGATGCGAAGTTGCGGCGCCTCATCGAGGCCTTAGTCGTCCCCCGAGGCACAAGATTATTCACTGTTGCGACCATCGAGGTACCGGCCATGAACGAAAAACTGTCATGTTTTATCAATGAGATATGATTGGTCGATCAGATACGCAAAGTAATTTGGTGCGTTGCAAAATATGATACGATGCACACGAACTCAGGATGCGCAAGCGAAATGTCCGGCCCGCCCATAATAGAAATCATCATCGTCGGTATCATTGCGGACGGTGGAACGTTCCGGCCCAGTGACTGGGCTGAGCGTCTTTGTGGTTGTATGGCGTTGTTCGGCGAAGACCAGCGCATCAGCTATTCACCGTATTTGAAGCCCATCATCGTGTCGGGCGTGAAGTGTGTGGTGGTGGACCGCCGGCTCGAGCATATGAGCCCGGAAGCATTCAAATTCCTGATGTCCTTTTGCAACGACAATGAATTGCAGGTGAGGGAAGGCAGGCACGAAATCCGACAGTCGTTGCAGGTCCGGAAGGATGTCAGGGTGGCGTGACCGTATTGGAGTGCGATGTAAAACAAAAGGCCCGCATCAGCGGGCCTTTGCATTTCCCTGCAGTGACCGATCAGGGCATTGCCTTGATGGCTGCGGCCAGCCGACTTTTTTGCCGTGAAACGGTATTCTTATGCACGATGCGCTTATCCGCAATCGAGTCGATCCGGCTTTGCGACAGTTGAAACTGTGCCTGGGCGGCCTTCTTGTCGCCGGCGGCAATGGCCTTTTTCACATTTTTGATGGCAGAGCGCAATTCGGTACGCTGACCGGCGTTATGGGCTCGGCGATGCTCTGCCTGGCGGGCGCGTTTCTTTGCGGAGGCAATATTGGCCATGAGGTCTTCCTTGAACCGGGGCTGCGGAAAAGGGCGCTATGGTACTGTCCCGGCAAGGAGTTTGCAACCCGATACTGAGGCCACTCCCGGCAAGGCACTGCGCCCATTGCTAGACACTCACTTCCCGCCTG
>DATFUO010000202.1:0-7528 GCA_035260785.1 Burkholderiales bacterium | reverse complement strand
CACCGCGTTTCCCGCCCGGACTCGTGTACTCGATCCCCTACAGCACCACGCCGTTCGTGACCGAGTCGATGAAGGAAGTGGTCATCACGCTGCTCGAGGCCTTCGCGCTGGTCGTGATCGTCGTGTTCCTGTTTCTGCAGAGCTGGCGCGCGACGCTGATCCCCATCCTCGTGGTGCCGATCTCGCTGATCGGCACTTTTGCCGCTTTCTCCGCGCTCGGCTTTTCCATCAACACGCTGACCCTGTTCGGGCTGGTGCTCGCCATCGGCATCGTGGTCGACGATGCGATCGTGGTGGTGGAAGCGGTACAACATCGCCTGGACGACGGCGGGATGTCGCCGCTCGAGGCGGCCAAGGCTGCGCTGGCGGAAGTCGGCGGCCCGGTCATCGCCATCGCGCTAGTGCTGGCGGCGGTGTTCGTGCCCGTGGCTTTTCTCGGCGGGCTTACTGGACAGTTGTACAAGCAGTTCGCGCTGACGCTCGCGATATCGGTGATCCTGTCCGCGATCTGCGCGCTGACGTTTACCCCTGCCATGTGCGCCCTGCTGTTGAGGCCAGTCAAGAGCGACCAGTCGCGGCGCGGTCCGCTCAGTTGGTTCTTCAGCCGATTCAACCGCGCCTTCGAGCGTTCGCGCGGCGGCTACCTGAAGTCGGTGTCGCTGATGGCGCGGCACACGGTACTGGTGACGCTGACTTTCGCTGCACTGTTGGTGGCGGTGTGGGGCCTGGTTGCGACGCGTCCCACTGGATTGGTGCCGCCGGAGGACCAGGGTTACGTGCTTGGGGTGGTGTCGCTTCCTGCCGCGGCCTCGCTCGAGCGCACGAATGCGGCCATGGCGCAATTGACTAAAATTGCCCGCGACGTCAAGGGCGTCGACGGCGTCGTCGCCATCAGCGGCTTCAACCTGCTTACCGGCCAGAGCGCTTCCTACAACGCCACCGCGTTCATCCGGCTCAAGCGCTGGCATGAACGCAAGGAAGCCGCCGAGAGCGCCAGCAGCCTGGTGCGCACGCTAACGGGACGCCTCAACTCGCAAATCAAGGATGCCAACGTGCTGGTCCTCAACCCGCCGCCTATCCGCGGACTGAGCACCAGCGGCGGCTTCACGTTTGTGCTGCAGAACCGCGGTGGCGCGGATGTGGCGCGTTTCTCCGAAGTCTTGCAAGATCTGCTGACCAAGGCGCGCAAGCGACCCGAGATCGGTTTCGCCTACAGTGGTTTCGATCCGCGAGTGCCGCAGATCGAGTTCAAGGTCGATCGTGACAAGGTCAAGGCGCTTGGCATCCAGTTGAGCGACGTGTTCTTTGCGCTGCAGACTTTCCTCGGCAGCTACTATGTCAACGATTTCAATCTGTATGGCCGAACGTACAAGGTCCAGGCCCAGGCGGAGGGCGCGCAGCGCAGCCAGCCGCAGGATGTTGACCGTTTCTACGTTCGCAGCACCGACGGCACCGGCATGGGAACGATGGTTCCGCTGAGCACCCTGGTGAGCAGCCGCTCGATCAACGGCCCGCAGTACTTCGAGCGCTACAACGTTTACAGCTCGGCCACCATCAACGGTTCGAACGCGCCAGGATTCAGCTCCGGCCAGGCCATCGCCGCCATGGAAGAGCTTGCCCGCGCATTGCCCGCGGGTTTCGCCTACGAGTGGAGCGAGGCGACTTATCAGGAGAAAAAGACCGGGGGCCAGACCGGCTTCATTTTCCTCGTGTCCCTGTTCTTCGTATTCCTGGTGCTGGCCGCGCTCTACGAAAGCTGGGCGATGCCGGTGGCCATCCTGCTGGTCATCCCGTTCGGTATCCTCGGCGCCTTCCTCGGGCTGTGGATGCGCGCGCTGGACAACAACGTCTATACCCAGATCGGCCTGATTATGCTGATCGGGCTGGCAGCGAAGAATGCCATCCTCATCGTCGAGTTCGCCAAGCTCAAGCGCGACGAGGGCAAGTCCATCGTGCAGGCGGCGCTGGAAGGAGCAGAACTCAGATTGCGGCCGATCCTGATGACCTCGTTCGCGTTCATCCTCGGCAATGTGCCGCTCGCGATCGCACTCGGCGCCGGCGCGGGTGGGCGGCAGGCTCTAGGCACCGCGGTGGTGTTCGGCATGCTGGTTGCCACGATGGTCGGCGTGTTTTTCATTCCCGTGTTCTACGTGATGCTCCAGCGCGTGAGCGAGCGTCAATGGCCATTCAAGCGCGAACAGCCCGGCACGCCCGGTGCCGGCGGCGGCGTCGCAATTAGGGACGGTGCACCCGCGTCGCCTTTGCGTTGAGCCCCATCCATCTGCCGCGAACCATGACAAAGTTCCTCGCATGAAACCATCCGTTGCGAGCGCTCTCATTCTTGCGCCGCTGCTCGCCTTGACGCTGTCCGCCTGCATGGTCGGGCCCGATTACCGGCGTCCGGACACAGGGGCGCCCGCGGCCTGGCGGCTGGCGACCGCCGAAGCCGGCGAGATTTCCAACATCGCATGGTGGGAACAATTCCAGGACCCGGTGCTGTCGCAACTGGTGCACACGGCGCTGGAGAGCAACAAGGATCTGCAGATCGCCACGGCCAACGTGGATCAGGCCTTTGCCCAATACGGCATTACGCGCTCGGCGCTGGCGCCGCAGATCGATGCCGGCGTGTCGGCGGCGCGGAAGCGCGTGAGCGAAAACGCCGGCCCGGTGTTGCCCGGCTTTCAGGTCTTCAACGATTTCAAGGTGAACCTGTCGGCCAGTTACGAGCTCGATGTATGGGGCCGGCTGCGCCGCGCCACCGAAGCCGCGCGCGCCAGCCTGCTCGCCAGCGAAGAAGGTCGTCGTACGGTGGTGTTGACCGTGGTCAGTTCAGTCGCCGACGGCTACATCCAATTGCGCGCGCTGGACCGGCAGCTCGAGATTGCGCTGAGCACGTTGCAGACCCTGCGCGAAGCGGCACGCGTGCAAAAGATCCGCTTCGACGAAGGCGCCGTGCCGGAGAGCGACTACCGCCAGGCCGAGTCGCAATACCGCGCCGCTGGCGCGCAGGTCCCCGAATTGGAGCGCCAGATCGCGCGCCAGGAGAATTTCATCAGTGTCCTGCTAGGCGGCAATCCCGGCGCAATTGCGCGCGGCCGCGCCATTGACGCGCTAATGTTTCCCGACGTTCCCGGCGGACTACCGGCCTCGCTGCTGCAGCGCCGGCCCGACATTCGCCAGGCCGAGCAAAACCTGATTGCGGCCAACGCCGACATCGGTGTGGCCAAGGCCGCCTATTACCCGCAGATCAGCCTGACCGCGCTGCTTGGCCTGGAGAGCCAGGATCTCTCGGATTTGTTCAAGGGGCCGTCGAAAACCTGGTCGTTCGGCGCGGGCGCGGTCCAGCCGATCTTCAACGCGGGCCGCATCCGCAACCAAGTGGCGCAGGCCGAGGCATTCCAGCGCCAGACGCTGTCCGTCTACCAGAAGTCGATCATCACTGCCTTCCAGGAAGTGGAGGACGCGCTCGTCGACCGCAGCAAGTTCAGCCAGGCGCGCGACGAGCAGGCCGCCAACGTGGCGGCGTTGCAGCGCTTCCGCGACCTTGCCGTGCTGCGTTACCAGGAAGGCGCGACGATCTACCTGGAAGTCGCGCGGGCCGAGGAGTCGCTGTTCAGCGCGCAACTGTCTTACGTCGCGGTGCAATCGCAGCTGTTCCAGTCGTACGCGAACCTGTACAAGGCGATGGGCGGCGGTTGGGTGGGCGACGCGGAAAAACTAACCGGAGTACATCTTGTCGGAAGCGCGCAATAAACGGCGGTATCATACTTTAGCGCCGATCTGAAGCCGTCCCAGCACGAGCGGGTCCCGCCCCAGCAACGCCACTTTTGCTTCTCCCTGGAGTGCCTCAGAGCGGTGCGACCTAACGTCAGGAAACAGTCCATACGTTGGATGCTTGCCGTGTGGCGAGACGCGTGGAAAGAGTTGGTAACTATATGATTTACAATTCCAGCAGGTATAGGATTGCAAATCCTTGTGTGTCGCTTCGATTCCGGCTCGCGCCTCCAAACTTAAAAGTGAGCCGTCTATCTCCCGAGTCTCGTCAAGTCTAGGCCCGCATACGGGCCAAGAGCGGGCATTCAAGGCTAGCGCGTAGATTTCCAGAAAGCAGTCAGTCTCAAGAACCCATTGGTGCCCCGAGCGTTTGCCGGAAATGCCGAAAAACGCCCGAAGAAGCGCTTGCACGGCCTCTACTGCCGCTGGTTCACGGTGAGCCTAGAGCTCTCCGATCGGCAATCTGCGATAACGCTTGCCTGTCAGTTTGGCCAGGGCATTGACCACCGCCGGTGAGATCACCGGAACGGGAGGTTCACCGCACCCCGTGGGTGGCTCGTCGCTTTGCACGATATGCGCGTCGATGCTCGCCGGCGCATCGCCGATGTAAGGCGGCGCAAAGCCGTCAAAGTTGCGCTGGTCGACGTAACCTTGCATCGCAAGCTGACGGACCACTGGATCGTCAATGCTACCCTCACTGGGGTGGTGCAGGAATTTTTCCTCGCTGGGATTTGCGCGGTTTGGGCATTGCGGATTCCCAATACGGCGGCGCGCCGAAAACCTGTCGCAAATGCACGGTCAGCGCGTGGATCTTGGCCGATGGACTTCGGTCTGCGGGATAGGCGATGAATATTTCCGCCTGTTCCGCATCCAACCCTACATTGATGATTTGCAGGGCGCCGCTTGCCACGTCGACATAACAAAGGAAAGTCGGCAGCAGTGCGATGCCAAGGCCCGCGATCGCGGCGTCTCGCATGACCAGGCCGTTGTTGATCCGCAGCCACTTGCGGGGACGGATAACGGTGTCGCCGCCGGGCTTGGGGAAGCGCCAGTCCGTATCGCGATTGCTGTAGAGGATAGCCTCGTGCGCTTCAAGGTCAGCTGCCGATCGCGGCGTGCCGGACTTATGCAGATAGCCCGGTGAGGCGACCAGCACGCGGCGGCTGGAAGCCAGCCTTTTGACGACCAACCGGTTGTCCCGTATCGGCCCGTGCCGCACGACGGCGTCGTACCCTTCCGAGGCAACATCGATGAAGCGGTCCTCCAATTCCAGGCTAAGGGCGATTGCTGGGTGCGCGGCGAGAAAAGGATAGAGCGCCGGTCCCAGATGCAGGCTGCCGAAGCTCACCGGTGCGGACAACCGCAAGGGGCCAGCCAAAGTACCGCGGCGCTCCGCCAGTTCGGCTGCCGCGTCGGCGGCATCGCGCACAATGCGGCGCGCCCGCTCAAGGAAAACCATCCCGTCTTCCGTGACAGAGATCTTCCGTGTGGTCCGCTGCAACAGGCGCGTACGAACGGCTCGTTCCAGTTCGGCAAGACGGTCGCTAAGGACGGACTTGGAAATTCCCGCCCGCCGCGCGGCCTCCGTGATCGATCCGGCTTCGGCAACGCCCACAAAAGCGGCTAATCCATCGAGCTTCAGCATTGTTCGGAATTTCCGGAAACCTGATTCTAGATGTGCAGGTTTATCCGGAAGATACCTTCCGCTTATAGTTGTGTCCACAAACCTCGGCACTGTCCGCAACGCAACCCAGGAGAAGAACAATGCGCAATCCCGTTCCGAAAATTCTCGTCCTGTTCGCCGGACTGTTTGCGGCAATTACGCTCCTCACGCAAGTGGCCGCCGCGTCGCCGGCGATCGCCAGCCGTTACGCGGAAGCCAACGGCGTGCGGCTGCACTATCTGATTGCCGGAAACGGTGAACCGGTTTTGCTGTTACACGGCTATGCGCAGACCAGCCACATGTGGCGACCCCTCATTGCCGAGTTGGCCAAGACCCATACGGTTATCGCACCGGACCTGCGCGGTTTCGGCGGCTCAGCCAAGCCAGAATCCGGCTACGACAAGAAAACCATGGCCCAGGACGCGCATGCGCTGGTGCAGTCGCTCGGCTTCGGCAATGTCGCTGTCGTAGGCCATGACATCGGGCTCATGGTCGCGTACGCCTACGCGGCCCAGTATCCGGAAGAGGTCGACCGCATCGTACTCATGGATGCGTTCTTGCCCGGTGTAGGCGACTGGACGAAAGTGTGGTTGCTGCGCGATCTCTGGCATTTCCACTTCTACGGCAAGACGCCGTTGGCGTTGGTAAAGGGCCGCGAGCGCACGTACTTCGAGCACTTCTGGAACGAATTCGCCGCCGACGAGACGCACTCCGTCTCGGAAAAGGACCGCCAGTACTACGCGAAACAATATGCGCAACCAGGCGGGATGCGGGCCGGCTTCGAAGTGTTCCGCGCCTTCGAGCAAGACGGCAAGGACTTCGCCGGCTTCGCCGATACAACGCTGCACATGCCGATGCTGGTCCTGAGCGGGGAGAAGGCGGGCGGTCAGTTCCTGATCGATCAGGGCAAGCTCGTGGACGACAACGTCGAGGGTGTTATTGTCCAGGGCTCCGGCCACTGGTTGATCGACGAGGCACCGGAGCAGGTGATTCCGAAGCTACTGCAGTTCCTCAACGGCTAAGGGCTCCCGGAGGAACTGCTCAGACGACCCACAGTCGTGGTTGCGGCAAAGGCGGCATAGCCGAGTCCCACCTGGGCGGGCGACATACCGCGGCCTTCGGCAAGAAATACGGCGCTCCAGTCCAGTAAGCTGGTGGGCGTCTGATGTTCAAACATCGTGTCGGTCATGTTTCCATTGGCCGGCAAGCAGAATGAAATGCCCGAAAGCATCGCAGTTCCGGCGATCACGACGATGGGGTACGCGGGGGTTTTGCTGGGGCCCGTGTTGATCGGGTTCGTCGTGCATGCGACCAATCTGGCCACCGCCTTGCTGATCCTTTCAGCCTTGTTGCTGAGTGTGGCAGCAAGTGCGCGAATGCTCAAAATGCTCGGGTAGAAAATTCGATTCGCTCGAACGATGGTTCGAGATCGCGCAGCGGGACATCATCGCGATGCGCTTCTCCAAGTGGAATGAAAAACGGCCAGATACTCTTGCATCTGGCCGTTCGTTTTGCTGGCACGCCCGGCTGGATTTGAACCCACGACCCCTTAGTGTGAGACCAACACGGCGTGGTAATTTTCGCACAACGCAATAGGTATTCCCGATCCGCACATCCAGGATGTGCGCCATACCGTGTGCGTGCGATTGCGCAGGTTCCCTGCGAAAAAAATTGCCGATATCCTGAAGCTCGTACGCCCCGGAAACACCTCTTTACTTGGTCGTCGGACTATCAGAGTTGGTGCGAGCGTTGCCTCAGACTACTGATGAGCAAGTCACGCGAGCCGCAGCCTGGAGATTATTACGCGCGAACCTTGTAATAAGAAAAAGTCCCCACAAAAAATGACAAATGGCTAGACATTTTGCGTCTAACCATTTGATTATTGGCGCGCCCGGCAGGATTTGAACCCACGACCCCTTGGTTCGTAGCTGGTCCTACGTGCGCAACTTCTTGTTTAATTTAATGCTACAGCGCCGCCCGTTCCCCATTTCGCGCTGTTTTGCCCGCTCTTGGTCGCTTCAGTCCCCAAAATCTCCCCACAATGAGTGACCGAGGGATCAGATGTCCTCCAGAAGGCGGGCGTAGTCCTGG
>DATFUO010000201.1:0-11656 GCA_035260785.1 Burkholderiales bacterium | reverse complement strand
CAGCGTTGCCGCCATTGGCGCCATCATTTTTCCAAAGACATCCTTGTCGTGTGTCCCCCGGGCGCCTTGCTGGAAGTTTTTCAATTGCCGTTTCAGGTACCAGTCTCCTTGCCCACTCAATTTCGGCGCATGCAGCGCAGGATTACCCTCCGCCTGCAAGCCATGACAGGCGGAACACACTGCATAGAGCGGCTCACCTGCGGAAGCATTGCCGGCGACCTGAGCCGAGGTTTGCGCGAACGTCGGATAGCTGCTTAACCACGCCTGAAACGCGCTCTCTTCTTCCACTACGACTTTGCCACGCATGGCGAAATGCCCGACGCCACATAATTCGTTGCAGAGGAGGTCGAATTTCCCGGTCCGGGTGGGGGTAAACCAGATATAGGTGACCGAGCCCGGCACCATATCCATCTTGGCCCGGAACTGTGGGACAGCGAAATCGTGCAGGACGTCAATGGAGCGGAGCAGCGCCTTGACCGGCTTGCCGATGGGCAGATGCAGCTCCGGGCTTGCTACCAGGACATCATCCTGTCCGTTTGGATCGTCGGGGTTCAAGCCGAACGGGTTTTTATCGCTGACGTACTGGGCATCGACGGTACCCAGCTTGCCGTCCGCCCCGGGGAAGCGAAAGCTCCAGTGCCACTGCTTGCCCACGACCTCAAACACCGCCGCGTCTTGCGGGACGTCGACGAATTTCGCCCATACCAACAAGCCGGGGGCCAACAGCGCAGCGATTCCCACCGCGGTCAATCCGACAAGCCACGTCTCCAGCTTATTGTTCTCGGGTTCGTACACCGCCCGGGTCCCCTTGCGTTGACGGTAGCGGAACACACAATAAGCCACAAATAAATTGACGGCGATGAAGACAAACCCCGTGACCCAGAACGTGAGGCTGATCGTGTCGTCCATCGCAACCCAGTTGGAGGCGATCGGCGTGAAGTACCACGGACTCAGGAAGTGGAACAAGACGGAGCCAACGACCAACAAAACGAATACGATTGCTAGGATCATAATAGCGGTGGCCCCGGTTGATTGGGCAGAATTTCGTCGGCGATAAGCGATGAACTGGAGAAGGGGTTGTCTACAGCACCGGGTGCGCCCCCATGCAGCGACCGCGACGGATCGTGCGCCGAAGCGCGCGAGAGAATCGAGACATCCCAAGGGCCCGCGATTGGCTTCTTCGGGTCCTGATCGATCATCGCACTACGCTCGCAGCTGGGATGCACCCGAACGCGTTGGACAAAATCATTGAGTGTGGCATCGCCAGTTCTCAGAGCCCAATTGGTCAGACCTTATAAGGCATTGTGGACTTATTGTCCACAGGGTCCAACCGGCCTGCTTCATTGCTATGGCTGGTGGCCATGTGCTACATTTCGGCCCGCGAAAAACGACGGTTTTCGTCTGGTCGGCCTTTCGTAGGGGATTGGGAAACGGGTCTTTGGCGTGCATTGCAACTTGCAACAGCAGGGAAACGGCGGCGAAACTGGCGCTCGTCGCCTGGCGCAATAACTCTCTCTCCTCGGGAGAGCAGGTTCCTCGTTTTGGTTTCCCTTGCGCTGGTCGTTGTTGCGATTTCCGTGGGATTTGCGTTCAACGGTGCATTGCTGCTTCTGCCTTTCGCCGGATTGGATCTTCTAGTGGTGGTTTTCGCATTCCGAAATGTGGAACGCCATGCTGGCGACTACGAGTGCATGATCGTCCGTGGGGATCAGGTCGTGATTGAGCGTTGGGAGAGGGGGGAGCTTCAGCAGATTCGAACTCAATCGCACTTGGGCGCAGGTGGTTTTCAGGGAGCCCCAGGGCGTGGAAAGCGGCAGGTTGGTATTGCGGTCCCCTGGAAACGAAGTGGAGCTCGGCATCCATCTAACCGACGGGCAGCATGCCGCCGCGGCGCGCCACCTGAAAGAACACTTGAAAATCCGTTAATACAAGGCATTTGTTTGGGGGAAGTATGATCAAGACGTTGTTTCAGAAAATAGGCGTAGGTGCATTGACGATGCTGGTCCCTGGCCTGGTTTGGGCGCAGGACAAAGCCAAATGGAATCTGCAGGAGCCGCACACATCGGTCGCCCGCGAGATGTACGACCTCCATAGCGTTGTTCTCATTATTTGTTTGATCATTTTCGTCGGTGTGTTCGGGGTGATGTTCTACTCGGTGATCAAGCATCGCAAATCGGCAGGCCACAAAGCGGCACTCTTCCACGAAAACACCACCGTCGAAATTCTCTGGACGGTCGTTCCATTCTTCATCCTGATCGGCATGGCGTGGCCCGCAACGCGGAGCGTGCTGGCGATGCGCGACACATCCTCGCCCGACATCACGATCAAGGTCACCGGCTATCAATGGAAGTGGAGCTACGAATACTTGAAAGGCGAAGGCGACCTTGCAGGGCTTGCCGACGGTGTTCAGCTCTACAGCGTTTTGGCTACGCCGCATGACCAGATCTACGGCAACGCGCCGAAAGGCGAACACTATTTGCTGGAAGTGGACAACCCGCTTGTGGTGCCGGTGGGCAAGAAGGTGCGCGTGCTGATCACCGCCAACGACGTGCTGCACGCGTGGTATGTACCGGCCTTTGGCGTAAAGCAGGATGCTGTGCCCGGATTCATCCGCGACGCCTGGTTCAAGGTGGACAAGCCCGGTACCTATCGTGGCCAGTGTGCCGAGCTATGTGGCAAAGAGCACGGTTTCATGCCCATTGTCGTGGAAGCCGTGGAACCGGAAAAATTTGCCGCGTGGGCTGCCAAGCAAAAGTCGGCAGCGGCTCCGAATGCTGCGACAGCCATTGTTGCTGCGACCGGCGGCGGTGATGGCAAAGGTACGTATGACAAAGTCTGTTCGGTTTGCCACGCTGCTGGCGTGGCCGGTGCGCCGAAATTTGGCGACAAGGCAGCTTGGGCGCCGCGTATCGCCACCGGCGTGGACGCACTGCATAACAGCGCGCTGAAAGGCAAGAACGCAATGCCCCCGAAGGGCGGCATGGTTACCACGCCTGACGGCGACATCGTGGCCGCGGTGGATTACATGGTGAAGGCAGCCAAGTAATCCCTGTCCGATCCGTATTAAAGGCAAAGAATTTCGCAGGATATCGAGGAGAAACAACCATGAGCGCAGTCATCGGCCACGAACACGACCACGCAGACGGGCATGATCATTATCCCGGCGGCATTATGCGCTGGGTCAAGACCACCAATCACAAGGACATCGGCACCATGTACCTGTGGTTCAGTTTCATCATGTTCCTGACCGGCGGCTTCATGGCGATGGTCATTCGGGCAGAATTGTTCATGCCGGGGATGCAGGTAGTGAATCCGGAAGCATTCAATCAGATGACCACGCTGCACGGGCTGATCATGGTGTTCGGCGCGATCATGCCGGCGTTCGTCGGCTTCGCGAACTGGCTGATCCCGATGCAGATCGGCGCGCCCGACATGGCTTTCCCGCGCATGAACAACTGGAGCTTCTGGTTGCTTCCGCCGGCAGCACTGCTGCTCCTGCTTTCGCTGTTCGTTCCCGGCGGCGCACCCGGGGTGGGTTGGACCCTTTATGCTCCGCTCTCCGTCCAGCAGGGAATGGGCATGGATCTGACAATATTCGCGATCCACATCCTCGGCATGTCCTCGATCATGGGCTCGATCAACATCATCACCACCATCCTGAACCTGCGGGCGCCCGGGATGACGATGATGAAGATGCCGCTGTTCGTGTGGACCTGGCTGATCACGGCTTACCTGCTGATCGCGGTCATGCCCGTTCTGGCCGGCGCGGTGACCATGACCCTGACCGACCGCCATTTCGGCACTCACTTCTTCAACGCGGCCGGTGGCGGCGACCCGGTTCTGTTCCAGCACATCTTCTGGTTCTTCGGTCATCCCGAGGTTTACATCATCGCGATTCCCGCCTTCGGGGTGGTATCGCAGGTAATTCCGGCATTTTCGCGCAAGCCGCTGTTTGGCTACACCTCGATGGTATACGCCCTTGCTTCGATTGCGATCCTGTCCTTCCTGGTCTGGGCGCATCACATGTATACCACCGGCCTGCCGGTGACCGGCCAGCTCTACTACATGTACGCAACCATGCTGATCGCAGTCCCGACCGGTGTGAAGGTGTTCAACTGGGTGGCGACGATGTGGAAAGGCTCGCTGAGCTTCGAGACGCCGATGTTGTTTGCCATAGGCTTCCTGTTCCTGTTCACGCTGGGCGGTTTCAGCGGACTGGTTCTGTCAATCGTCCCGGTCGACATTCAGTTGCACGATACTTATTACGTTGTCGCCCACTTCCATTACGTGATGGTGGCAGGCGCACTGTTCTCGGCGTTTGCCGGCGTCTATTTCTGGCTGCCGAAATGGACCGGTCACATGTATGACGAGACGCTCGGCAAATGGCACTTCTGGTTGTCGATGATCTTCTTCAACATGATCTTCTTCGTGCAGCATTTCCTCGGCCTCGCGGGAATGCCGCGCCGGATCCCGGACTATGCGCCGCAGTTCACCGATTTCAACATGATCTCGTCGATCGGTGCATTCGGCTTCGGCCTCACGCAGTTGCTGTTTCTGTACGTGGTGGTGAAATGCATACGCAACGGCGAGATGGCGCCGCAGCGGCCATGGGAAGGCGCGGATTCGCTGGAATGGACGCATTTGCCGACGCCGGCTCCGTATCACAGTTTCGAGACGCCGCCGACGGTAAAGTAATCATGATCGGCCCGACGGCCATAAATAATTCGAGTCATGGATGATCAGCAGGTGAAGTTGCAAAAGGCCAGGATCCTCAGGACGGGGCTGATCCTGGCATCCGTTGCGCTGGCTTTTTTCGTGGGGATTATTTTGCGTCGCTGGACATGAGCAGGATAGATGCCAATCGGGTGATCCTGGTCAAGCTGCTTGTCGTGACGATCGGCATGTTTGGCTTCGGTTACGCGCTGGTGCCGCTGTACAAGAAGATTTGCGAAGTCACCGGCATCAACGCAGTCGAAAAAGCGAACGCGCCGCTGCCAAATACGCAGATTGATACCGGCCGGCTGGTGGCGCTGGAGTTCGATGCCAATGTGCGCAGCGATCTGCCCTGGAAGTTCCGGCCGCTGCAGGTGAGTCTCAAAGTGCATCCGGGGCAGTTGGTGCAGGTCATGTATGAGGTGCGTAATATTTCGGATCGTGCGATCACCGGACAGGCGATCCCGAGCTATGGCCCGCAGATTGCCGGGCTGTACTTCCGCAAACTGGACTGCTTCTGCTTCGCGAAGCAGAATTTTGCACCCGGGGAAGTGCGGCAGATGCCCGTGGTGTTCGTGATCGAACCCGGGCTGCCGAAGGATGTGACGACAGTTACGCTTTCGTACACCTTCTTCAATGTCGAAGGTGCGGCGCCAACCGCGGCTACATCGAGAAATGGCAAAGCCGGCTGATCCGGTTGAAAAGCGGCCGGCGCGGAAGGCCTCACCGCTGCGCGTGTTGAAAACGGTGTTCTGGTCGTTTTTTGGGGTGCGCAGGCGCGCGGACAATCAAGACGATTTTGCCGGCATTACACCAGTGCAGATAATCGTCGCGGGAGTGATAGGCGCAGTGATATTCGTCACCACCCTGATTACTTTGGTCAGGTTCATTGCAAGGTGAGTTGCCGATGGACATGAACCACGGAACAATGGCGATACCGGAACTATTGGGAACCTTGGGGAGAATCGATAAATGCTAAGCCAATCTACACGCTATTACCTGCCGGAACCTTCGCATTGGCCGGTCGTCGGCTCATGCGCATTGTTCCTGATGACATTCGGCGGCGTGCTGTGGATGAACGGAGTCGGAGCGGGCCCGTGGGTCGTTGTCGCCGGGATGGCGCTCATGATCTACATGATGTTCGGCTGGTTCGGCACCGTGATCCGCGAAAGCAAGGGCGGCAAGTTCAACAAACAGGTGGATCTCTCCTTCCGCTGGGGCATGAGTTGGTTCATTTTCTCCGAAGTCATGTTCTTTGCCGCATTCTTCGGCGCCCTGTTCTACATGCGCGTGCTGTCCGTTCCCGGACTCGCCAGCGGCGATACCATGGAACAGATCTGGCCCGGTTTCGCGGCTCAGTGGCCGGTCTCGGGCCCGGGCATCGAAGAGACCTTCACGCCAATGGGTGCATGGGGCATTCCCGCGATCAATACCCTGATCCTGCTTTCCTCGGGCGTAACGGTGACCTGGGCGCACTGGGCACTGAAAAAGAACAATCGCGTGCAGTTGATCGCGGGACTGGCTGCCACGGTGGCGCTCGGTATCCTGTTCCTTTCCCTGCAGGCTTACGAATATGTTCATGCCTATCACGAGTACAATCTGACGCTGGGAATGGGTGCATACGGCGCCACGTTCTTCATGCTGACCGGATTCCACGGCTTTCACGTGACGGTCGGTACGATCATGCTGATCGTCATCCTTGGTCGATCGCTGGCCGGCCATTTCACCGCCGATCATCATTTCGCATTCGAGGGGGTGTCCTGGTACTGGCACTTCGTGGATGTGGTCTGGCTGCTGCTGTTCGTACTCGTTTACTGGCTCTGACGAGACCAAGAGAACAAAAATAAAAACAGAGGAGGATCCTCCGCTGGCTGGTAAAGGCGGAGAACTGGGGCCGCACGCAAGTGCGGCTGTTTTTTTCTAGAGACCGGACCTGGGGATGATGCCGAAATAATGACCGAGCATCAGAAGCAGAAACAGGGTGACCGAAAGCGCAATCCGCACCGTCAGTGCCTTGACGGTGCGATCGGACTTCCCCTTGTCGCGAATCAGATAGAACATCGCCGAGCCGAGACTCAGCAGAATGATGACGAGAAAGGCAATGACGACATATCGCATGGCGGGTGACGACAGGAAATCTGCATTGAAGTGTAAAGGATAAGGCGGGCTGCTTCCAGATGCGACCGGATCCCCTGCGTGCGAATCCCGCACGGCGGCCAGACTGGTTGCCTCCGTTGGCGGCGGTTTTCGGCATTGCATTGACCGCGGTGGCAGGAAACTGGCAGCTTGATCGCGCGCATGTGAAGGAAAGCCTCGAGCGGGAATACGACCGGGGCCAGTCCGACGCGCCCGTCCGAGTGAGCGCAGCACCTGTCGGTGCGGACGAGTTGCGCATGAGACGGGTCGAAGTCGAAGGCGAATTCCTGCCGAAGGGCCTGGTGTTGCTGGACAACAGGATGCGCGACGGACGGGCCGGCTACGAAGCCGTCATGCCGCTGAAGATCGGCGGTTCTTCAATGCATGTGCTGATCAATCGCGGCTGGATTGCCGCCGGTCCGGAGCGTGCCCGGCTGCCTGTCGTCCGTACTCCGGAAGGCATCGTCAAGGTGATTGGGATGGCGGTAGTTCCGGGGCGCTTCCTCGAACTGTCCAGGTTTGATGACAGCGCCCCGGTGTGGCAGAACCTGACGGTCGCGCGCTACGCCGCCCACACCGGACTTCAGGTTCAGCCTTTCGTGGTTCAGCAACAGAATGACCTGGACGACGGTCTGTTGCGCTCGTGGGATCGCCCTGATTTCGGAATCGCAAAACACTATGGTTACGCCGTGCAATGGTTCTCTCTTTGCGGCCTGATAATTTTTCTAAGCGTATTTTTTCATGTCAAATCTTCCCGATCGAAAAAGAACCAGGCGGATGCTCCTCCTCCTGGGAGCGATTAGCCTTGCTCCGTTCGCCGGTTCGTTGCTGCTTTACTATTTCTGGGAGCCACAGACTTTCACGAATTACGGCGAACTGATTGCAGTCGAACCGCTGGCTGGAGTGACAATCCCGGTGCGCAGTGGCAAGCCTTTTCGCATCGATGATTTGCGCGGCAACTGGGTATTTCTGATGGCCGACGCTGGCGACTGCAATGACTACTGCCAATCCAAGTTATATGTTATGCGCCAGATCCGGCTTACGCAGGGGAAGGACCGGGAGCGCATCGAACGGATCTGGCTGATCCCGGACGGTGTGCGGCCGCTGCCGGTCATCGAAGCCGAGTATCAGGGCACGCGAACAATCTTGCCGGCCAGCGACGATTTTCTCGCGCGTTTACCGGCGTCCGAGTCGCCGCGGGACCACATTTACGTCATCGATCCGTTCGGTAATCTGATGATGAGATTTCCACGCAACGTCGATCCGCAACGAATGAAAAAGGACATCAACAAGCTGATGAAGGTTTCGGGCGGATGGATTCAAACCGGGAAGTAGCGTGGGAACAGCGATGAGCAATCCGCAGATCTGGCAATTTTCGTTGAACGCTCTGCACGCGACGGTGTGGGGTGGTTCACTGCTCGTCGCTCTGCTTGTTTTCTCACGTTTTATGACGCTGCGTACGCTCGCGGGAGCCACTTTGCTGGCGAGCCTGGCGCTGGTGGCGCTGGGAGCCTACGTTCGCCTGAGCAACGCCGGGCTCGGCTGTCCGGACTGGCCGGGCTGCTACGGGAAGCTCTCCCCCACTCAGGCTGCCGACCAGATACAGGCTGCGGAAACGGCGGCGCCGGGCGGCCCCGTATCGTTGCCGAAAGCGTGGCGGGAGATGGTCCATCGCTATTTCGCGTCTTTTGTCGGCGTCATGATCCTGGCTTTCGCAATACGCGTTCTGAACAACCGCCGCAAACGCTTTGCGGATCCGGACGATCCAGCCACACAAATCGGATTGCCGCTCGCGCTCGTGGCCATCGTTGTACTACAGGGTTTGTTCGGAAAATGGACCGTGACGCTGCTGCTCAAACCGGTGATCGTTACGCTGCACCTGCTCGGCGGAATGACGCTGGTCGCATTTCTGGCGTGGTTATACGCGCGCCATTCGCTTCTGACAGGCGGCCAACCATCTACTTTACGTGGCATCCGCCCGCTGGCCGCAATCGGATTGATTGTGCTCGGAATGCAGATCGCGCTTGGTGGCTGGGTGAGCACGAACTATGCTGCACTGGCCTGCGTGGATTTTCCGACCTGCCATGGATCCTGGAAACCGACGACGGATTTTGTGCATGGATTTCATTTTCTGCGCGAGCTCGGGATGACTGCCGAAGGTGAGCCTTTATCGAACGACGCCCTGAATGCGATTCACTGGGCGCATCGCGTCGGTGCGCTGCTGACTTTCCTCACCCTGATTTATGTCGCGCTTCGTGCGTTACGGCTGCCAGCGTTGCGCAAATTGGCCAGCATGGTGCTGATGCTCCTGATTATTCAAATAACACTGGGAATGGCCAATGTACTCGGTAGTCTGCCGCTGCCGGTAGCCGTCGCCCACAACGGCGTCGCCGCGCTGTTACTCGCCACGCTGGTAATGCTAAACTTTGCCACTCGATCGCCATCCTCATTCGGCCGGTAAATGTCCGTTTCGCTTCCATCCAGGAGTTACGCCTCGCGGTTGCAACAGCTTCTGCAACTCACCAAGCCGCGCGTGGTTTCGCTGATTGTATTTACCGCGGTGATCGGCATGTTTCTGGCGGTACCCGGGGAGGCGTTGTTGTCGCCGCATTTCTGGACCGCGGCTGTTATTGCGACGTTGGGCATTGGGCTGGTTGCCGGCTCGGCTGCCGCTGTGAATTGCCTGGTGGAGCAGAAAATCGACGCCGTAATGGCGCGTACACGTGCCAGGCCGCTTCCCATGGGCACAATTACCTCTCAGGAAACCCTGTTGTTTTCCGGAGCGCTCGGCGGCATCGGATTGACGCTTCTCTACGTGCTCGTCAACCCGCTGACCATGTGGCTGACACTGGCAACTTTCGTCGGCTATGCCGTTATCTATACTGTATTGCTGAAGCCGCTTACTCCGCAGAACATCGTGATCGGTGGGGCTTCGGGCGCGATGCCGCCTGTACTTGGCTGGGCAGCAGTGACCGGCGGGATTTCGCATGACGCACTGCTGCTTTTCCTGATCATCTTCGCCTGGACGCCGCCGCATTTCTGGGCGTTGGCGCTATATCGAAAGAAAGAGTATGCGCGCGCCGGCGTACCGATGTTGCCGGTCACCCACGGCGATCGATTCACGCGCCTGCACGTTTTGCTCTACACCGTGATTCTGGTCGCCGTAACGTTGCTGCCCTTCACCACGCGCATGAGCGGGCTGATTTATCTGGCTGCGGCGGCGGGGTTGGGGGGATTGTTTTTGATCTATGCAGTGCGCATCTGCCTGTCCTACAGCGATGAACTGGCGAAGAGGACTTTCCGTTATTCGATTCTTTACCTTTCGCTGCTGTTCGCCGCCCTTCTGGTCGATCATTACCTGAGGTTTTGATCAACGCGGGATATCCGGCCCTTTTTCAGTTCACAATCCAGTGGTCTCGGTTTTACGCACATTTGTCCTCGCCGCTCTATCCGTCCTGGCGGGTTGCCATTCGGGCCCGGCAAGCTTTCAGTCGACGGACATCACCGGGGCAGATTTTGGCAGGACCTTCACACTGACCGACCATAACGGCAGGCAGCGTTCGCTGGAGGATTTTCGCGGACAGGTGGTCGTGATGTTTTTCGGGTTTACCCATTGCCCCGATGTGTGCCCGACCACGCTGGCGGAACTTGCCGGCGCGATAAGAAAACTCGGGCCGGCAGGAGAAAAAGTACAGGTGTTGCTGGTCACCGTCGATCCGGAGCGCGATACGGCTGCGTTGCTCGCGAAATACGTCACCGCATTCGATCCGAAATTCCTGGCGTTGCGCGGCAGCGCCGACGAGACGGCACGCGTTGCAAAAGAATTCAAGGTGATCTACCAGAAGGTGGCTGGTCCGCGCCCGGAAAATTATGCGATGGATCATTCGGCCGGAAGTTACATTTTCGATCGACAAGGCCGGCTGCGCCTGTATGTCGGATATGGGCGGGGCGCGGAAGTATTTGCACACGACATCGACTTGTTGCTCAAGCAGTCCTGAGCATGACCAAAAAAAAGCCCCGCAACGCGGGGTTTTTTAATGCGACCGCTGCCGAATTTCAGTCGGTTGCGACCATCAGGCCGCGAATCTTCTTCATCGCCTGACTCTCTATCTGACGGATGCGTTCTGCGGAGACACCGAATTCACCCGCGAGATCGTGCAGCGTTGCGCCGTCTTGCTCACGTAACCAGCGTGCCTCGATGATTCGCCGGCTGCGTGGATCGAGCGCAGTCAATGCAGTTTCCAGCCCTTTGCTGCGGGCACGTTCCGATTGCTCGTGCTCGAGCACCAGACCAGGTTCGTCCTCCGCGTTGGTCAGGTAGGCGATCGGCGAAAAACTGTCTTCGTCGTCGTCGCTCAGCGGTTCCAAAGCTATATCGTGACCGCCCATGCGGGTTTCCATTTCCACCACGTCCCCAGGCTTGACGTTGAGCTGTTTGGCAACCGCATCGACCTCGTCAGGGGTCATGGTGGAATGGCTGCGCTTCAGACTGCGCAGGTTGAAAAACAGTTTGCGCTGTGCCTTGGTGGTGGCGACTTTGACCATGCGCCAGTTCTTCAGGATGAATTCATGGATTTCGGCACGAATCCAGTGCACTGCGAATGAAACCAGCCGCACGCCGCGATCCGGATCAAAGCGCTTGACCGCCTTCATCAGCCCGACGTTGCCTTCCTGGATCAGGTCGGCATGCGGCAAGCCATAACCCAGATAGCCGCGAGCGATCGACACCACCACGCGCAGATGAGATACCACCAACTGGCGGGCGGCGTCCACGTCCTCGTTATCGCGCAGGCGGCGAGCCAGGGCG
>DATFUO010000200.1:0-3237 GCA_035260785.1 Burkholderiales bacterium | reverse complement strand
TGCGATTGATTGCATCATCGCGACTACCGCGTACCCCATTTCCCCGGCACGGCTACGGCTTCGTCCGGTCCCGGCCACGGCGGCATGGTCACACCCACCGCCGCGAGCGCTGCGCCATCCGTCGCACGAAACTGGAAATGTGTGCCTGCCGGAATGGTGATGCAGACGCCGGGTTGGAGCGCGACCACGTCCTCCCGCTCATCGCGGCTGCGCCACATCTCGCCGCGACCGGAAAGCACGAACCAGATCTCATCCACAGTGCGGTGGCGAATGGGCTTCGAAGCGCGGCCACCCGCAAGCTCGAAATGCGCCATGCTGCCGCGCTGCGTTTTCAGCAGCACCCGCACATCGGAACCGTCGGGCGCGACAACGTCGGGCAGCGCGGGCAGACGCTTCGTCTCGAAATCCATCCTGCTTCCCTCATGCGGGCGGATGAACAGGCGCCCCGCCCCTGCGCCAACACATTGCGTCAGAAAAGGAACACCAATCCGATCGAGACTGACGTGACGTTATCTTCGCCGGTACTGCTGTTGCCAAGATTGGGATAATAATCAAGGTCCGCGCGCACGCCGAAGCTGGGGGCGAATTTGTATTGCGCGCCCACTCCGAGCGCGAGATCTGCGCCGTTATCGCTGGTGGATCCGGGAAAGCCGCCGACAGTCCCCGACGTTTTCAGGTTCCAGAAAATCGCGCCGACCCTTCCCATCAGGGAAAACTCGTTGCCGAACGGCGCTATGCCGACGCCTTGCACGGTAACGCCGGTCAGTGTGGTATTGACATCAAAGGGGGAGCCGAGAAACGACCCGGATGCGCGGAATTTTCCAAGATCCACGTAGGCCGCTTCGACGGCAACGTTGCGTGTAAACCGGTAACCGCCGAATACCTTGAAGCTCGTATCCTTGTCGTCGCAGGTCGCGACGGCGACTCCTCCGGCATCCGAACAATAGTCGCTGGCCGACGCCTGTCCTACTGTCGCCCCGAAATAGCCGCCGCTGTCCTGGCCTGCATAGGCCGCGGGCACTGCACAAAGGCCCGCCAGGAGAAGAATCGCATCGAGTCCCAGCCGGTTGATTTTGATAAGCTTCACGTATCTTCTCCTCGTTGAATTGCCGTCCTGATCCACGATTCCGACCAGTCCGAATACGTTATGCCCACATCGACCGGATGGCAAGATGCGCCTGCACCCGGGACACGGCGTACCATGACCATTGATCATCCTGTTTTCGATCGATGAGCCGCTCCGTGAACAAGCGCAATGGCAGCAGGCACGGCCTGGGACTGTCGGCGAAGGAATTTTCGCTGTTGAGCCGATGCGACACACCGCAGAAAATCCAGGCTTTTCTCAACGCCATTCCGATCAATCACGAATTGACGGGCGAGACGATACTCTCGGTCCGCGAAGTGCTCCGCCAGCGGCGTGCACACTGCATCGAAGGCGCCTTCGTGGCGGCCTGCGCGCTCTGGATACAGGGCGATCCGCCGCTGCTGGTGCACCTCGACTGCGACCTGAGCGATTATCCGCATGTGATCGCTGTGTTCCGGCGCAAGGACTGTTGGGGGGCGATTTCCAAAACCAACGGCACGCCTCTGCGCTATCGCGATCCGGTGTACCGCACGCTGCGCGAATTGGCGATGTCGTACTTCCACGAGTATTTCAACAAGAAGTACCAGAAGACGCTTCGCAGCTACTCGACGACGATCGATCTGCGAAAAGTCGATTGTGCGTTGTGGGTGACCAGCGAGACCGCCTGCATTGAGATTCACGATCGGCTGGTGAACGCCCGCCACTATGCCCTCATATCGAAGAGACAGGAACGCCTGCTGGCGCAACGCGACGCCTTCGAACGGCGGGCGTCGAAACTTGTGCAATACCCGAAGCCGCCGAAAAGACGGCTCAAAAAAATACGCACTCACCGCAGAGGACGCGGAGGAAATAAAACTGGAAAAATTCGGCAAGGTTTCCGGGGAGCGTAGAGTGTTGTTGGAAATTTGCCCAGATGCCATGCATATTTCGTATGTCATCTATAATTCTTTATTCTTCGCGTTTTTCCTTCGCGTCCTCCGCGTCCTCTGTGGTGAGAGAGTTTATTGGATTACTCTCAAAACCCTGCCGCGCAGTTGCTATTAGGGGCGCTTCCGTCAGCCACAATCGGCGCCAGCCCTCGTGACCGAGGCGGCGCAGCGTATCGATGTTTTTGCGGTAGATGGCCGTGGCATCCGGATAGGTGGTGACAGCACGCTCGACGCTCGATTCGCGCAGCAGATGCAGCATCGGATAAGGCGAACGGTTGGTGTAGTTCCCGATGTCGTCCGGCCCGGCGTCTTCGAACTGGTAGCGGGGATGAAAGCTCGCGACCTGAATCACGCCCTCGAGTCCGAGTTCACTCACGGCATCGTCGGCTTGCCCGAGAAAATCGTTGTAGTCGATAAAATCGGCCAGTACCCGGGGATGGATCAGCAACGTCGTCTCGCATTGCGCCGGGTCGGCATCGTCCAGCGCGCGCAATTCAGCCATCAGGTCTTCGAGCAGCCTGGCAGGTGAACGCGCGTCACTGACGAAATACCGGATGCGATCGTGCAGATGAACGGTTTTGGCGAACGGACACAGGTTGAGGCCGATCACCGCCCTTTCGAGCCAGGTTCGCGTCGCGATGACGACTTCTTCAGCACCGGGTTGGCCCATCATTTCCATTTTTCCTCTGACGCCTATCTACACCCAACACAGGGGCACAGAGGACACAGAGGAAAACCAACGAAAGAGAAGCTGAATCGGAATGTCGCGATAGCCGCGTGGGGCATATCCGCAACACTCGTTCGTCTTGCTGACGCTTTTCATGTCATGCGTTTCTCTGTGTCCTCTGTGCCCTCTGTGCCTCTGTGTCAGGTTGAGGAATGAAGGGCCATGCGCTCGGTCAAGCATTCACTTTCGCCGACTGCGAATTCGCGACACACGCCCGGCCGGCGTTCGTAGATACGGCACAACATCGTGACCCTGTCGACGGCGGCGCACCAACCGTCGTCGAGGCGTTTCATGACTTGCCCGCCCCATTGGTCCGTCGCGACGAATTCGGCCGGGGGATCGTCTTCGCCCATGAGGATGACTTCCAGCCTGCAGCAACAGGCTCGGCATGTAGCGCAGGTAATCGCCGCGGCGGCGGTTAGCGGCCCGGCGGGCGTGCTCATGGCGCGATGGCCAGAATCGCTTCGCCTTCGGTCATGACACCGATCTTCGTCGCC
>DATFUO010000199.1:0-26210 GCA_035260785.1 Burkholderiales bacterium | reverse complement strand
AATGCACCGCTTCATCTCGTACAATGGGCTGACAGAGCGGGCGTAAACCCGGTTGCAGGCACCTGGCGGCACCGACCGGCACAAGCGCGGCATTTTAACATGCCGACCCTGCCCGAGACGTTGTTCGGCAAGGAAATTCCCGCGTCTAGGCGGTTTATTCCGCAGTCCGACACGGCCGTTTTCGTCGAATCAGCCGCTTGACATATCGATCACAAAATGTGGTGGGATTCGCTGTTAACCTGCCGGCGAATCGGCAATAATCGGGTTATCCATGACCAGCACGATCAGGAGAAAAGGCAATGCAACCCAAAACCAATCGGCTGTTGATGTTGTTGGTAGGTGCGGTGATTTCAGGCTGCGCCACGCAAACTGATCGCAGCAGCTCCGGCGGCGGCGCTCAATCCCAGGCTGAGCCCGAAAAGGAGTCTGTGCAGTTCGTCGATCGCCCCCTCGATGATAGCCCGCCTCCGAAGCCACCCGCGGTGGCCGTTGCTCCCAAGGCGGCCCCTCCGAAGGACGAAACGACACCCGATTTCCCGGTGACGAAATACGAGTTGCCGGAAGATCAGGCAAAAGACGAGGAAGTCGACGATCTCGGTCCGCAGGAAGACGAATCCGTATCCGCGGAACAGGAGGCGGCACCGGAGGAGGAAAGTTCGGTCGGCGAGACCGCTGAATACGCCGATGAGCAGGAGGCGGATTCCGGCGAGGTCGAGGACCTCGGCACCCAGGAAGACGAATCCGCATCCGCGGAGCAGGAGGCGGCACCGGAGGAGGAAAGTTCGGTCGGCGAGACCACTGATTACGCCGATGAGCAGGAGGCGGATTCCGGCGAGGTCGAGGACCTTGGAACCCAGCCTGACGATTCTGGGACCGTAAGCTTTCCGGAAGAAAAGCATGCGTCCGCCGACAGTGTAGTCAGTGAACCGAAGGTTTATCCGGACGAACCGGCTCCGAAAGCCGTAGCTGCGGCGCCGAAGGTGATGACCGTCAATTTTGAGACAGAGCCTTTGTTCAATTTTGACAAGTCCACGGTTCGCGCCGACCAGCGCGCAAAATTGGACGAATTGGTATCCAGCCTTGGCGGAACGCAGTACGACTCCATCACCGTGGTGGGCCATGCGGATCGCATCGGCAAGGACGCTTACAATCAAAGACTGTCAGAGCGCCGGGCCGCGGCGGTAAAAGCTTACCTGATGGAAAAAGGCATATCGGCCGATAAGATCCAGGCCGAGGGTCGCGGCAAATCGGAATCGGTAACAGGCGATGCCTGTAACAATATTCGCGGCAAGGCGCTGATCTCCTGCCTGCAGCCGGACCGCAGGGTAGACGTCAGCGTAAGCGCAATCAAACAAGCTAATTGATCCCGTTTCCCTGCGCACCCGTACCAGAGCCCTGCAGACGCGGGGCTTTTTTTTGACACTGTCAACATGCAGAACTCGATTTCGCGTTTTTCCGCTGATCTCGTAATAGAGGCGTCCTGGGTTATCCCGATCGAACCCCATGGTGTGGTGCTCGAAAATCACGCCGTCGCGATCGCCGGGGGAACCATAACGGCGGTGCTGCCGAGGGAGGAAATGCGCACGCGCTGCTCTTCCGGGCAGACTTGTCGACTGGATTCGCATGTCCTGATTCCCGGGTTGATCAATTTCCACAGCCATGCGGCGATGACGCTGATGCGTGGCCTCGCGGATGATCTCAAACTGATGGACTGGCTTTCGAATCACATATGGCCCGCAGAAAGCAAGCACGTTTCGGCGCAGTTCACCTATGACGGGACGCTGCACGCATGCGCCGAAATGCTCTGCGGCGGCATTACCTGCTTCAACGACATGTACTTCTTTCCCGAGATGACCGCAAAGGCCGCCCTGGACGCGGGCATGCGCGCCGCACTGGGCATCATATCTATTGAATTCCCGACCGCGTACGCCAGCGACGCGCAAGACTACTTGCGCAAGGGTCTGGCAATGCGCGACGAGTTGAAGCACGAGGCCCTGCTGAGCTTCTGCATGGCGCCACACGCGCCCTATACCGTCAGCGACAAAAGTTTCGAGCAGATACTGACGCTCTCCGAGCAGTTGCAGATTCCGATCAATACCCATCTTCATGAAACGCTCGACGAGATCCGCGAAAGTCTCGCGAAATACGGCGTGCGGCCGCTTGCCAGATTGGAGAAACTCGGAATGCTGGGCCCGAATTTCATCGCGGTGCACGCGGTACATCTCGAGCCTGCCGAAATTGACCTGCTGGCTCGGCTCGGCTGTTCGGTGGCACATTGCCCGTCGTCGAACCTGAAGCTGGCCAGCGGTATGGCGCCGGTGGACCGGATGCTTTCCGCCGGCATCAATATCGGCATAGGCACCGACGGCGCCGCCAGCAATAACCGTCTGGATGTCTTCTGCGAAATGCGATTGGCAGCACTACTGGCCAAGGCGACCAGTGGCAATGCGGAAATCCTTCCGGCGCATACGGCTTTGCGCATGGCAACGCTTAACGCAGCGCAAGCGCTGGGACTCGAGCGCCGCATCGGATCCATACAATCGGGCAAGTGCGCCGACTTGTGCGCGGTGAACTTGGAATCGATCGCGTTGTCTCCCTGCTATGATCCGGCGTCGCATCTTGTCTACACGGCGGGGCGCGAGGATGTAAGCGATGTATGGGTGGCAGGCAGGCAGCTGGTCGGCTCCGGCCGGTTGTTGCACCTGGATGAGGGCGGCATCATGCACAAGGCTCGAGAATGGCGATCGCGCATTGCGGGCTCAATGTAAATATGAACAATTGCTGCATAACATGATCAACGTAGATCCAGTCGAACTGCAAAAATTCAGCGAACTGGCCCACCGCTGGTGGGATCCGCACAGCGATTTCAAGCCGCTGCACGATATCAATCCGCTGCGGCTCGGTTATATCGACCGGATGGCAGGGCTCAAAGGCAAGCGTGTCCTCGATGTCGGCTGCGGCGGGGGCATTCTTTCCGAGGCCATGTCGGCGTTGGGCGCCAGGGTGACGGGCATCGATGTCGGCGAAAAACCGCTGAAGGTGGCGCAGATGCACTTGCTGGAAAGCGGGCTTGAAGTGGAATATCGCAATATAACGGTCGAGGATCTGGCCGGCGAGCAACCTCGGTCGTTCGATCTCGTCACCTGCATGGAGATGCTGGAGCATGTGCCTGATCCCGCCAGTGCAACAGATGCGTGTGCGCGTCTGCTGAAACCCGGGGGATGGTGTTTTTTTTCCACGATCAACCGCAATCCGAAGTCATACCTTTTCGCGATACTGGGTGCCGAATACATATTAAATCTGCTTCCGCGCGGGACGCACGACTACGCGCGGTTCATCAAGCCTGCGGAACTTGCACGTTTCTGCCGCCGTGCGGGATTACAAGCCGGGCATCTGACCGGTATGAGTTACAACCCCCTTACCAAGGTTTATTCGCTGGTAGCGGACACATCGGTCAATTACGTTTTGAGCGCGCGGGTGAGTTGAGCAACATTGGGTAATTGCGGGGCACGCGCGTTTTGTGCTCCGATCACCTCGTAAAATTCAAGGAGATGTCGATGAAAATAAAGATCCTGCTGGCCACGGCGGCGGTTGCATTGTCAACAAGCATGCAGGGCTGCTCACTGACCCCCCAGAACCTGCGAATCGACCCGGAAGTGAAAGTAAAGCAGACGCAAGTTGGCAATGGTCAAGCGGTGGGGCTCCGGGTCTCGGACGCACGTCCGGACAAGAAATTGGGAGAGGTGGGTGACCCCGACCGGAAAATGGTCGATGTAAGCATCGAGGAAGATCCGGGCCCGGCGATCTACGAGCGGGTAAAACAGGCACTCACCACACTGGGGTTTTCGGTGCAACCTTACGGCGAAACAACGGATCACACCCTGGACATTACGATTCGCAATCTTCAATTGCAATCGTTAAAGACGCCTCTGACTTTTGAGACGGAACTCCGGGCGGAGGTCTCTGCCCACGCGGCCAATCCCACTGCGTTTTATGACCGCCAATTCAATGTAAAGACGCGCAAGGAAGGTGCCGCCCCCCCGTACGAAAAAGACAGCACGCAGCTCGTTAATACCGCCGTATCCCAGGCACTCGAAGATTTGCTCGCGGATGACGAGTTGCTTGCCTTGCTGGCGCGATGAATTTTGCAGTTCGACGATCGGGGAGTGCGCCTCTGGACAGCACATTGTTCGACCTCGACGGCACGCTTGCCGACACGGCGCCCGATCTCGGATTTGCACTGAATCAGCAGCGACTGGCCCGCGGGATGCCCGAGCTTTCGATAGACGAGCTCAGAACCCATGCCTCGTCCGGCGCCCGCGGCCTGCTCCATGCCGGTTTCGGAATTTGCCCCGACGATTCCGGTTATGTGCAATTGCGCGATGAGTTTCTGGACCTTTATGAACAGAATCTTTCGCGCAGCAGCGCCTTGTTTCCCGGAATTCCCGCCTTGCTGGATGCGATCGAGCAGCGCGGAATGGCCTGGGGTGTAGTTACCAACAAATCGGAACGCTTTACCTTTCCACTTCTGCGCGCACTGCACTTGCTGGATCGCGCGACATGCGTCATCTGCGGCGATACTACGCCCCACTCAAAACCTCACCCCGCACCGCTGATCGAAGCGCTGTCCCGGATCAGGACGACGGCTGCCCGGTGCATCTATGTCGGGGACGATGAGCGTGACGTACAGGCAGGGCATGCCGCCGGGATGAGCGTCGTCGTGGTGCGCTACGGTTATCTGGGAAGCGGCCGCCCGCCTGAAGAGTGGGGCGCTGACGCATTTGTCGATTCCGTCGCGGAACTGGGCGCGATCCTGTTCGAGGGGCTGCGACTGTGATCTGCTAGAATGCGACATCGGTGTGATTGATTTGTTGCGCAATGGCACCATCTTGAGTTCATTGGGGGCGACCTGGTTTCGACGTGGGTTGCAAAGCAGTGCAGTGCATGCCAAGGCCCAGTTACCTTGTTAATACAGCTGGAAAACGTATAGTCGCAAACGACGAACGTTACGCTCTAGCCGCTTAATACCGGCTGGACTCCACACCGGTTCTCTCATGGGCCGGGCTGGGCAACCAGCGGTGGAGCCATATACGTGAGATCGTGCTGTAGCGGGTTACTTGCTGCGGTATTAAAACCAAGGTAACTCGCCGCTTCCCAGCCTGTCGGCCGGCGTGGGAGCGGTTAGATCAAATGACCTGACTAAGCATGTAGTGCTGCCTGTAGAGGACTTGCGGACGCGGGTTCGATTCCCGCCGCCTCCACCAAATGAAAAAGCCACCCTTGCGGTGGCTTTTTTGTTTGGCCGGGTCGATCGGGCTCAAAATTTACCGATCAGACAAGCCAATAGTCGCGAGCCATCGGGTTGGGCTCCAAGTCTATTCGCCAGGCAACATGCGCTGGAACACATTATCGCGATTAATCAGAAGGTGCTTGAACGCGGCCAGGATGTGGATGACGATCAGGGCAATCAGGAGTGTCGCGGTTACGCCGTGAATTCCCTGTAACAAGTCGTAGACGACCTTGTTCTCCGATCCCATCGGCGGAATCTTGAAGAGGCCAAAATAATTTACGCCGTATTTCGTAAACTGAGTCGCGGCAAATCCCGAAAGCGGCATGACGACCAGGCACATGTATAGCAACGCGTGACTGATCTTCGACGCCTGAATCTCCCAGCCTGGCATTGATGCCGGGAGCGTCGGCGGCGGATTCTTCGCACGCCACCACAGCCGCGCCAAGACCAACAGTGCTGTCGTGACTCCAATCGACTTATGCAGATTGAAATAAAACGCGCGATCGGGCGACCCTTTGGGAATGTCCGTCATGTACAGGCCCAAACCGATCATCGAAAGAGCCAGGATCGCCACGAGCCAGTGGAATGCCATCGATGTCGTCGTGTAGCGCGAACTGCTGCTGTAGATATTCAATTCCCCTCCCCTATACGGCTTGCGCATTAATTATCGCGTCATATTACGCATCCGCTAACGGATCACAACCCCCCAGGGTCGTTTTCCCACGGGAATGTCCTTGATCTTCGCATTGGTAGCGGTATCGATCACCGAGACGGAGTCGGAACGGCCGTTGGCAACGTAGAGTTTCCCGCCATCGGGGGTGATTGCCATGTTCCATGGCCGTTTGCCTACCTCGATCGTGGCCACAATCTTGTTGGTCGACGTATCGATCACCGAAACCGTCCCATCCTTCCCATTCGAGATATAGACCTTGGACCCATCCGGATGCACGGTCACGCCATTGGAAAACTGGCCGCCGGGAATGACCGCTTTCACCAGTTGTTTCTCGACGTCAATCGCATAGACGGTGCTGACGAATTCGGATGCGGCGTACGCGGTTTTACCATCCGGCGTGAAGCCGATGCCGCGCGGCCGTTTTCCAACTTCAATCTGATTCACCTGCTTCCTCTGGGCAACATCGATCACATCGATCTGATGTGCTTCTTCCGCGCTGGAGAAAACCCATTTTCCGTCCGGACTGAAGACAGCGTGTTCGGGATTCTCGCCACGCACCTTCACCAGGAATTCCTTCTTGCCGGTCTCGGTGTTGATGAACGCAATCGAATTGCTGACTTCGACAGCCGCCACTACCCACTTCCCGTCAGGCGAAATGCCGACGCCTTCCGGGGATTCCCCCAAAAAAATGCTGTCGATCGGCTCGAGCTTTTCCAGACTGATGACCACGAGGGAATTATGCGGCTGATCGCTGACATACAGCTTCTTCCCGTCCTTGCCGACAGCCAGGCCGCGCGGCTTGTCTCCCGCCTTGATTTCCTTCACAACCTGATCGGTACTGGTATCGATCACGGAAATAGTCCCGCTTTCCTCGTTCGGAATGTAGGCAAAGGGAGCCGCCGTGGCGGCAAGGGCCAGCGCACCAACGATCGTGCTCGCGAATGTCAAACAAGCCATTTTCATTTTTCTCTCTCTATGCATGAAATTATCAACCAAATTTTTTGCGCCATCCCTTCCGATTCGAACAAACCCGGATCGGAAAGTTCGATCGCAACGCCGATACCCGGTCGTTGATGCCGCACGGCATTCCTGCGAGTGCCGCCGGCAAAATGCGCGTGGTCAGAACTGATAGCTTACCGACGCGCCAACGGTGTAGTTGGTCCCCGGTGCAGGTTCGTAATATTGTCCGTTTGACGCGTTCACGATTACCGAACCCACGTACTGTTCGTCAAAAATATTGTCAGCACGCGCAAACTCGCTGAATTTCCAGCCATTGACCTTCTGTTCAAGGCTGGCCCGCAGATTCACCAGCGTATAGGCGTCGGCGGACTCGCTGTTCAAGTCATTCACGAACACCTTGTCGATCCAGCGCCCTTCGATCGCGCTGGCGAATCCCAACCGGTTGTAGGACCAGCCAAGCTCGGCATATACGGAGTTTGCGGGCACTCCCGGTATCTTGTTGCCCGCCGGGACATTCACATTTGGTACCGTGCAAGCTGCGCTGGTGCCGCAAGTCAGGTATGCATTTTCAAACTTGGCATCGAGGTAGGTATAGGCAAGCAGGCCGGTAAAACCCTCGCCGAACCGCGTATCGACTGCGAGTTCGAGGCCCTTTCGGCTGGTGCTGTCGACGTTCTGGTATACCGCCCGGCCGCTGCTGTTGATCAGGACGACGATCTCGTTCTTGGTGTCGGTCTTGAAAACCGCCGCGTTCAATCGGGTATTGGATCCGATGTAAGTCTTGGCACCAATCTCGTAATTGGTGCTTTCGGCGGGCTTGAGCGCAAAGTTCAGCCCGGTACTTGTCGCCGAGACCGATTTGTAGGCCAGTTCCGCGAACGTCGGCGTTTCGAAGCCTTTGCCGGCGTTGGCATAGAGGTTGAATACCGGGTTGACCTTGTACACGACACCCGCGACCGGCGTTGTCTTGCTGAATTGAATGTTGCCGCTGTCGTCGCCATTCGTTCCGGTGATGAAGTGGTCTTCGCTCCCGAACTTCACTACGCTGTGCCGCACGCCGCCACTCGCGCTCCAGCGGTCCGTCAGATCCCACTGCGCCTGCATGAATTGATCGAAATCGAATACTTTGTCGTCTTCGTCACGGCCGAGCGCACCGATCTGACCGGCAATATTGGTAAAACCCTTGCGAGTCTCGTTCATGACGTCGTAATTTACGCCAGCCGTGAAAGTGAACGGCCTGTCCGCCAGTTCAGTCTGCCGGGTCCAGCGCAGATCCACGCCCTCGAAATCCCGGTTCAAGTCGACGACGCCGCGTCCGGCAAAGGTGAGGGCCAGAAATTGCTGCACCGTACGCTTGCCGGCGTAGCCAAGTACCCGGATAGAATCTTCGGAGGAAAGCTTCTTTTCCAGAATCGCACCGGCCTGGGAGTTCTCGATGCTCTTGCGTGTATTTTGCGCAATAGCACCGGTACCGGCCTGCTCCCGATTCTGTTGCATCTGGGCCTGGGTCAGACCGAGCGGATCTTGGGTATCGGGCTGGTTCAGATAGTTGGCGATCAGGGTGACCCTGGTATCGTCGCCAACGTTCAGCCTGACCTTGCCGTTGACGGTATCCCGCGTCGCGGCGCTGTGATCGCGGAATCCCTCGGTGTCGAAGCGGGAGACGTCAAAAATGTAATTGACGGCACCCTGTTGCCCGCCAAGTTTCAGTCCGACCCGGCTGGAATCGAAACTGCCCGCCCAGGCGGAACCTGCAATTGTGAAGTCCTGCGGGCCGTCCTCGGTAAAGACATTGATGACGCCGCCGGAAGAGTTTCCGTAAAGAGCGGAGAATGGTCCGCGCATGACTTCGATCTGCCTGGCGGAGCTCAGATCGATGTTAGCCGCCTGCCCCTGTCCATCGGGCATCGTCAGCGGGATGCCGTCCGCGTACAACCGGATGCCCCGGATTCCGAATGTCGAGCGGGCCCCAAACCCGCGTATCGAAACCTGCAGATCCTGCGCGTAGTTCTGGCGCGTGTTGGCAACGACGCCTGGGGCGCGAACCAGCGTTTCCGACAGGTTGACCTGGGATTGTCCTTGCTGGATCTGCTCCTTGTCGAAAGCGTCGATCGATACGGGCAGGTCGAAACTGGATTGTTCGACGCGGGTCGGCGTCACCACAATCGGTGCCAGGCGCACCGGGTCTTCCTGCGCGCCGGAAATACCGGGACACAATATCGATACGGCGATACAGACTGGCTTCAAAGCCGACTTGAACGACATAGTGAAACTTCGGCACATTTCGCGGCCTCCCCTGGAATAATTCTGGTTTTTCTTGATTTTATATTTTGTCGTGCGCGTGCCGATAGGCGCACTCAAAAATAAAAAAGGGCTGCTCGAAAGCAGCCCTTTGATTCACGCTGTGCTATTAGCGGTTGGCGATGTACATCGTCACTTCAAAGCCAAAGCGCATTTCGGTGTATTCGGGTTTGGTCCACATGGTAAAGCTCCTTATAAGAGAGTTAATCCACCTGATCGGGCATCGAGGCCGCTCATCACGACCATGGACTGCATTCTGGGTCAACCCAATCGCCGCGCCTCACAAGAAAACCCTGAAATCCGACTCATGATTTTCATTAGATTTTGACGCCTGATCATCAACCTCATATTCGCAATGAAATCAGGGCTCTATAAGACCGGCGCGGATCGCGATGATAGCCAATTCGGCGGAATTTGAAGCGCCCAGCTTCTGTTTGATGTTGTACAGATGGGTGCCGATCGTGCGCGGGCTGAGCGACATCACGGTTGCGATATCGGCAACCGACTGGCCCTTTGCCAGCGCAAGGAAGACCTTGAATTCCTTTTCACTCAGCATATCGAGCGGGTTGCGCTCGCCGTTGAGTTGCTGCATGGCAAGCTGCTGCGCAATTTCCGGCTCCAGGAACGTTTTGCCCTGATGGACCTGCCGGATTGCGTGCATCAGGGCCTCCGCCGCGCTGCGCTTGGTGAGATAGCCAGCGGCACCGGCCTTCAGCACTCTTCGTGCATGCATCGCATCCTCGTGCGCGGAAAGAACCAGGATGCGTGCTCCAGGCTCGCGCGCGAGAATTCGATCGATCGCCTCGAGGCCGCCGATTCCAGGCATCGATATGTCCATGACCACCACGTCCGGCCTGAGTTCTGGAAATTTGCGGCAGGCATCTTCGCCGCTTTCCGCCTCGGCGACGACCCTGATATCCGACGAGCCCTCCAGAAGCAACCGAAAACCCATGCGCACTACGGCGTGATCGTCGACAAGCATCACGCTGATGCTCCCGATTGCCAATTTGCTCTCCAATTCAATTCCTTCCATTAAGCGGCTTGCGCGCCGCGCGAGGCCGATACCGGCACTCTTACTGGCACGACCGCCACCACGGTCGCGCCCTCTCCCGGTCGGCTGTCGATCCGGAATTCTCCGTCAAGTGCCTGCACGCGCTCACGCATGCCGATCAGGCCGAAGCGGTTGGCCTCGCGTTCGAGCTGATGAGCAAACCCTTTGCCGTTGTCGCGAACAACCACTTTTACTGCATCCCCGCGCTGCGGGTCATCGCATCTTGCCACGTCAACGTCCGAGCGCGTCGCCACGGCATGCCGCGCAACGTTAGTCAGACATTCCTGAACGATCCGGTACACGGTGATGTTGATGGTCTCGCCCAATCCTTCGAGCGCACCTTCGAGCCGCAGTTCGCATGCGATATCCGGGTGTCTTTCACGCCATGCCGAGACGGTCTCCCTGAGCGTTTCGCTCAATCCCAGATGATCGAGCGCGCTAGGCCGGAGCTGACGAATAATGCCGTGCACGACATCGTAAATGTGGGAGGCAACGGACACGATGGTCAGTGCATTGGCGTGAGTATCCGGCGCGGTCTCCCGCGTCCGATTGGATATCGCAGTGCCTATGGTCTTGATCGCGGTAACGCATTGTCCGAGTTCGTCGTGTAGTTCCCGTGCAATGCTGCGGCGCTCTTCCTCCAGGCGACTCTGTATCGCGCGGGTCAACTGGCGATTCTGTTCCAGCTCGAGCTCGGCCTGCTGGGCCAATTTGTGCTCCGTGATGTCGCGCATGCTGCAGATTTCGCCGATGACATCATCGCTGACCGGATCGATCAGTGGCGCCGCGGAGAGGGCAACGTCGACCACGCGTCCGTCCTCGGTGACGCGCTGGGTTTCAATCATTTCGATCACGACACGGCGCTTCACGGTATCGAGATTTTCCTGAACCTCTCCATGCCGGTCAGGAGTAGTCAAAAGCGTGGCGGAACGCCCGACAATGTCTTCCATCCGATAGCCAAACATCCGCTCTGCGGCGGGATTCCAGAAGGAAATCCGGCCCTCCAGATCATGGATGATGATCGCATCGCTGGATTGCTTTGCCACCAGGGCCAGCCTTCTGTTTTCGGCAAGACTCTCTTCCAGGGTCTGCGCCATGCGGTTGAAAACGTGGCCGATCGAATCGAATTCAGGCGAACCGAACAATGGCAGGCGCGACTCGAAGCGCCCTTTTTCCATCAGCGATAGCCCGCCGAGGATCTTGCCGACCGGCCGCAACGAGCGTCCCAGTAGCCAGAAAACCATGGCATTGACCAGCACGAAAAAGCCGAGTATCAGCCAGAAAAATTGTTTGAGGTCGTCCCATGCGTCCAGCACGGAACGCGACGGATCCGGTGTAATTACCACGGTCCCGTTCGGAAGATTCAGACGGAAATCGGTCAGGCGGGGTTTGACAAGGTCGGTAAACCACTGTGGCGCCCAACGCCCGCGCTTGTACACTGGCGGAGGTGAGGTATACAACAGGTTGTCATTGCCGTCATAGAGCCTTATCTCGTTTGCCCGCACCCGGCCCACGCGCTGCAGGAAGGACAACAGTATCTGATTGTGTGGCGCATCCTGAATACTGGAGTGCGTGTTCGCAATCACCGTTTCCAGCAGTTGTGCGGTAATCCGGGTTCCCGCCTCCATCTCCTCGCGGATCGAGCGCCGCGTTTCCTCGATCAGCAGATTTCCCGTCGCAATGGTGAATGCCGCGATCACAAGTGTGATCACCAGGTTGATTCGAAAACGCAAACTCATGGCGCGCATCTAATTCACCGCCGGAGGCAAGCTTGCATGCGTCGGGTCGCCGCGCACAATTGCGCCGCGATTTCCGGTTGCAGCGCTGAATGGCCCCCTTTTTCTATCATGCACAGTTCGGAGCCTTCGATCGCCTGAGCCACCGCCCACGCGGTCACAGGGGGACAAACCATGTCCAGTCTTCCCTGCACTACGATCACGGGCCGATTTCCCATCCTCCAGAGATTATCGAGCAATTCATTCGGGCGCAGGAAGAAGTCATTGGCAAGGAAGTGCAGTTGGACCTTTACGCGGGCCAGAATTTCCGAAGCCGCCCCGGCACCTCCGGAAGCAAACGGATTTCCAGGTTCCATTACTCTCGCCTCATAGTCGCACCAGCGCCTCGCCGCTGCCAGTGCTGTTGGCTCATCGCAGTGATCGATGAGCCGCTGATAGCGCCCGACGACAGAGTCGCCCGCATCCTTGGCAAAGTCACCCCAAACCTCGGGGATAAAGCGCCGAATTCCCGAAAGATACCATTCGACTTCGGCGGCACCACCGAGAAACACGCCACGCAACACCATCCCGGCAACCCGATCTGCATGCGCGATGGCATAGGCCAGGCCCAGCGTACTCCCCCATGAGCCTCCGAAAATCAGCCATTGATCCACGCCTATGTGCTGGCGCAGTTTCTCGATATCGGCCACCAGGTGCGAAGTGGTGTTTTCGACAAGCGAGCCCGCCGGCGTGCTCTGGCCGCACCCACGCTGATCGAACAGCACGATGCGGTAAAAGACGGCATCGAAAAAGCGGCGATGATCCGGGCGCGACCGGCTTCCCGGGCCGCCATGAATGAACAGCACTGGAAACCCGTCCGGATTTCCGCTCTGCTCGAAATGGATTCGATGGCCGCCGCCGACATTAAGGAAGCCGTGGTGATGAGGTTCCAACGGCGGGTACAAAATGTCGCCGGCGGCCTGATTCTGGTCTGCGACCATGGCCCGAAGGTGCAAGAACTCAGGAGTCCAATCTGAACTTGATGGGAACGAGGACAGTCTGGTCGCGCCCCCTCAGACCCTCCGGCGGGAGCGGTAGCGGCGACGCCTTGCGGATCATCTTTACAGCCGATTCATCCAGGATTTCATATCCGCTTTTTTCAACAACGAAGATATCCGTTACCTTACCCTCGGGAGTCAGCCGCAGCTGCACCACGGTAGTTCCCTCCCAATGGCGCCGTTTTGCGACCGGCGGGTATTCCTCATACTGTTTAATCCTGGCGGAGATGATATGCCGATATTGCTCGAGCAGCGTCCGCTCCCGGATTTCATCCACGGCATTGGGCTGCGCTGCTATGACCGGCGGAGGTTGCACGTTCGCCACTGGCGCGGGTCGCGGGACAGTCGGCGCGACAACGGCAGGTTCAGCACGGGGCTGGACGACCGGCGGCGTTTCGCGTGGGGCCGGTCTTACCTCCGGCCTGACTTCGATGCTCGGTTCCACGCGCGGTTCGGGCCTTGGTTCAGGCCGTGGTTCGACTGCCGGTGACGGGCGCGGCTCCAGGCGAGGCTCGACTCGTGCAACCAGCGGCGGCTCTGGTCGGGGTTCAATTTTCGGCTCGGGTATGGTTTCCAGCCTGGGCTCCGGACGCGGCTCGGGCTTGGGCACCACGAACTCCGGCTTCGGTTCCTCACTCGGTACCCGGACGATGTCGGCACGAGCAACCGGAGGGGGCTCGGGCTGCGCCTGTCGCACGACCGGTTCGGGCGCTGGCTCGGGCCGGGGTTGCGTGACCGCGGGTTCGGTTTTGGGCTCGACGGCTTTGAGCTGACGGACCGGCTTATCCTGAACGCGTGAATTCGGCGGTGCATCCTGCGGCGCGATCTCCACCTCCAATACCCGCGGTGTCTCGATCGGGACGGCGCGCAAGCCGGGTATAAAGGCGATCAAAGCCGCGTGAATCATGACCGATACCGCAAACGCCACCTTGAAGGGCCGATCGCGGGTCCAGTCGGTCATCGTCGGGCCAAAATTAAAACCCCTGTCGAGGGCAGCGTCAGACATGCCCGAAGGGTAGTGCAAGGTGTTGAGATAAGTAAAGTTTGGCCGCCAAACTAATGAAAATCATGATGCCGAATTGGTGATTTTCATAGGGCCGGGAGTGAGGTCATCCCGGAGAATGTCTGCGACTCGCCGGGCAATGCTCCCGTCGCCCCGCCGGCAACGGAACGGGTCCGGTGATTCGGCAACGTCGGGGAACATCCCGCTGATTTTACAACCTAAACTTTTGGAGAAAAATTATGTGGACCAAGCCTGAGTACACCGAAATGCGTTTCGGCTTCGAAGTCACGATGTATATCGCCAACCGCTAAGTCATCAGCGTTGGGCTTGGACAAAGGCCCCATAACGGGGCTTTTGTCTTTCTTGCGGGGCGTTTCTGCGAATCGATTGAAATGAGAATCAGGGTATTGGGTGCGGCGGCTGGCGGAGGGTTCCCGCAGTGGAATTGCAATTGCCGCAATTGCGACGGTGTACGCAAGGGCAGCCTGCGTGCCACACCTCGCACGCAATCTTCAATTGCGGTCAGCGCAGACAATATCAACTGGATCCTGTTCAATGCTTCCCCCGACCTGCTCGCCCAATACAAGAGTTTCGCGGAACTGCAACCCGCACGCGCGATCCGCGATACGGCAATCCGCTCCGTCGTGCTGATGGATGCGCAAATCGACCACACGACCGGCCTGCTGATGCTGCGCGAAGGGCGCCCGCTGGAAATTTATTGCACGGACATGGCACGCGAGGACCTGAGCACCGGCAATCCCCTGTTCAAGATTCTCGGCCACTATTGCGGCGTCAACTGGCACAAGGTCCCGACCACACCCGGCAACAGCTTTCCCGTAATCGGTGCCGAGGAACTCATCTTCACCGCAGTACCGTTGAAGAGCAATGCGCCGCCTTATTCCCCGCACCGGGATCATCCGTTGGAAGGCGATAATATCGGCATGCGCATCGCCGACCCGCGCTCGGGGAAGGTGTTGTTCTATGCACCGGGACTGGGCGAGATCGAGTCCCACTTGAAGCCGTTCCTGGAAGAGGCCGATGTCCTGCTGGTGGACGGCACGTTCTGGACCGACGACGAGATGATCAGCCTGGGCCTGTCCAAAAAGCACGCCCGCGACATCGGCCACCTGCCGCAATCGGGAGCCGGTGGCATGATCGATGTGCTGAAGCCCCTGAAAGCGGCGCGCAAGATCCTCATCCACATCAATAACACCAATCCCATCCTCGACGAAGACTCGGACGAACGCAGGCAACTCGCCGGCGCCGGCATCGAAGTCGCGTACGACGGCATGGACGTGAAGCTCTGACCGGGAGGACGACATGGGCGCCGCCGACAATCTGGCGTGGAACAAGCAGGAATTCGAAGCTGAACTGCGCGCCAAGGGCAAGCGCTATCACATCTACCACCCCTTCCACATTGCCATGAACAGCGGCAAGTGCACCAGGGAACAGGTGCAGGGTTGGGTTTATAACCGCTTCTATTATCAGATCAGCATTCCCGTCAAAGATGCGGCCGTGCTCGCCAACATGCCCGATCGCGAACAGCGGCGAAAATGGATTCAGCGCATCATCGATCACGATGGCATCGAAGGCCATGAAGGAGGCATCGAAGCCTGGTTGCGCCTCGCCGAGGCCTGCGGGCTCAAGCGCGAAGACGTCACCTGCCTGAAGTACGTTTTGCCCGGCGTGCGCTTCGCCGTGGATGCCTATGTAAACTTCGCGCGCCGCGCTCCCTGGCAGGAGGCCGCCTGTTCCTCGCTCACCGAATTGTTCGCGCCGGAAATTCACCAGAAGCGCCTGGAGGGCTGGCCGGTGCACTATCCGTGGATAGAGCCCGAAGGTTATGCCTATTTCCGCAAGCGCCTGTCGGAAGCCCGCCGCGATGTCGAACACGGTCTGCAGATCACGCTCGACTATTTCCGGACCCGCTCGGAGCAGGAGCGCGCACTGGGCATCCTGCAGTTCAAGCTCGATGTATTGTGGAGCATGCTCGACGCAATGCAGATCAACTACGGAATCGGCGAAACGCGTTATGTCTGAAGCCGCACAATTCACCGACGACACCGTATTCGAACTCCAGCGCCACTTCCGCTTTCAGTGGGAACCGGCGCAACAGGGTTTTGTCCTGCTCTACCCGGAAGGCATGGTGAAACTGCCCGGCAGTTCCGGAGAAATAATGAAACGCATCGACGGCAAACTGACCGTGCGCGGTATTGTCGAAGACCTGCAAACCGCATTTCCCGGTACGGACCTGCGAGGGGACGTCATCGGATTTCTGGAGCATGTACATGGAAAAGGCTGGATTCGAACCAAGCAAGCCGGGTAATCCGCTCTGGCTGCTGGCTGAAGTGACCTACAAGTGTCCGTTGCACTGCGTATTCTGTTACAACCCGGTGGACTACACGCGTTATGGCGAAGAGTTGTCGACCGACGACTGGCTGCGGGTGCTGAGGCAAGGGCGGGAGCTTGGAGCGACCCAGCTGGGGTTCTCCGGCGGCGAACCGCTGGTACGCGACGATCTCGAGATCATGGTTTCCGAATCGCGCAAACTCGGCTATTACTCGAACCTGATCACTTCCGGGGTCGGTCTCAACGAGAAACGCATTGCCGCGTTCAAGCAAGGCGGCCTCGATCACATCCAGCTTTCGTTCCAGGACTCGACGCGCGAAATGAACGATTTCCTGTCGAGCACCAAGACCTTCGATTTGAAGCAGAGAGTGGCGAAACTGATCAAGAAATACGACTATCCGATGGTGCTCAACTGTGTGCTGCACCGACACAACATCGACCATGTGCAGCAGATCCTGGAAATGGCCGAAGCCATGGATGCCGAGTACGTGGAGCTGGCCAACACCCAGTACTACGGCTGGGCCTACGTCAACCGGGATCAACTGCTGCCCACCCGCGAACAACTGAAACGCGCCGAAGAAGTGACCAACAAGTTCCGCGAACGGGTCGGCAACAAGATGCGGATCTTCTTTGTCGTTCCTGACTATTACGAAGAACGCCCGAAAGCATGCATGAACGGCTGGGGCGCCTTGTTTCTGACCGTCACCGCCGATGGCCTGGCGCTGCCCTGTCATGAGGCACGCATGCTGCCGGGGCTCGCCTTTCCGAATGTGCGCGATCACGACCTGGGCTGGATCTGGTACGACTCCCCCGGGTTCAATGCCTATCGCGGCGACGCCTGGATGAAGGAGCCCTGCCGGTCCTGTCCGGAAAAGGTCAAGGACTTCGGCGGCTGCCGCTGCCAGGCCTACATGCTGACAGGAGATGCGACCAGCACCGACCCGGTATGCGGGCTGTCGCCTTTGCATCACCTGGTCACCGACGTCGTCGACAAGGCACAGATGCCGGTGGCCCCGAAAGTCGAAGTCAAGCCAATCCTGTTCCGCGACGACAAGAATTCCCGCGCCTTGAGCAAGACACCCGCCTAGTTCACACTCTCGCGCCATGAACCCGGCGGCCGCTACCCTGCTGGCCGTGAATGCCAGCGGACTCGTCAAGCGTTACGGCGATGTACTCGCCGTCGACGGCCTCGATCTCGACATACCGCCCGGGCAATTCTTCGGACTGCTGGGACCAAACGGCTCCGGCAAGACCTCCACGATCCACATGCTGGCCACGCTGATTCGTCCGAGCGGCGGCAATGCCCGCGTATTCGGGAACGATGTCGTGCGCGATGCGGTGGCGACCCGTGCTTCGATCGGCCTCGTGTTCCAGGAATCCGCGCTCGACCGCACGTTGTCCATCGCGGAAAACCTTCGCTTCGCCGGCCTGCTCTACAACCTGCCCGCCAGGATCATCGAGCAGCGCTCTGGGGAACTGCTCGACCTGTTCGGGCTCGCGGACAAACGCAACCGCCCGGTCGGATCGCTCTCGGGCGGCATGCGCCGTGCTCTGGATATCGTGCGCGGCGTCATTCATCATCCGAAGATCTTATTTCTCGACGAGCCAACCATAGGACTCGACCTGCCGAACCGCCGCAAGATCTGGCGCTTCATCGAAAATCTGCGTGCGCAGACCGGTATGACCGTCCTGCTGACCACGCATTATCTCGAGGAAGCGGACAGTTGCGACCGAGTCGCTTTCATCAAGAACGGCAAACTCGTGAAAAGCGGTACCCCGGCCGAAATGATTGCGAATCTCGGACGGTACATCATCGAAATCGAAAGTTCCGATGTCGAATCGCTTGCGCGAAATCTGGCTCCGGTGCTCGGAACCTGCCTGCGCGACGGCAATGTCGCCCATTTCCGTTACGCGGACGAGGACGTCGGTCGCCTCGCCCGCCTGCAATCCGAACCCGGCATTCAGGTAGCCGCGCTGCGCTGGCGGCAACCGAATCTCAACGACGTATTCCTGTGGGTCGCGGAAGGCAAGGCATGATGGTGCACTGGCGGCCGGTCTACGCCGTTCTGGAACGCGAAGTGGTGCGCATGGTCCGCCAGCGCACCCGGCTGGTGTCCGCAATGGTGCGCCCGTTGATCTGGCTGTTCGTGATCGGTGCAGGATTCGGCGCGGTATTGCAGCAGGCCGGCGGCATCAGCTACCAGCAATTCCTCGTACCCGGCGTACTGGGAATGACGATGCTGTTCGGTGCCATGCTTGCGGCGCTGACGATGGTTTACGATAAGGAATCGGGCGTCATGCGCATGCTGATCATTGCGCCCTTCCCCCACTACTGGATCGTCGTCGCCAAGATGCTGGCGGCTGCGCTCGCCGCCATCCTGCAGGCCGTATTACTGCTGATATTGCTCGCCGTGTTGGGCTATCTGGACTGGAAAATGCGCTTTGGCCTGCTTGCGCTGGCGTTGATCGCGACCTCGGCGGCTTGCGCGGGCATCGGCATGCTCGTGGCCGCGTTCACACGCACGCTGGACAACTTCGCGGCGATCATGAATTTCGTGATCTTCCCGGTGTTTTTCCTCTCCGGGTCGCTGTATCCGGTAAGCCATCTTCCCGCGGCGCTCAAGGTCGCGGCCCTGGTCAATCCTTACACCTACGGCGTGGACCTGCTCAAGCACGCCGTGCTCGGCGTGCTTCCATCCGGAATGGGAGCGGATTTCGCGACGTCGACCGACATCGCGGTATTGGCCGTCTTCACTGCAGCCGCGCTCCTGATTGCGAGCTGGCGATTCTCACGTGAGAGCGCATACGAACCGATGATCCGCATCCTGACCGGAAAGCGCGACGGCTGAACCCTGGATATCCGGCCGGCGCACCGCGCCAGCGCGGCAATCAATGGTGATGCCCTTCCGGGCCATGCACATGGCCATGATGAAGTTCTTCGTGCGTGGCGGCCCGCACTTCGATCACGGTGCCCGAAAATACCAATGTCTGCCCTGCCAGCGGGTGATTGCCATCGACAACGACCTCGTCACCGGCAATTTTCGTTACGGTGTAAAGGGTGTAATCGTCGGAGCCCTCGATCGCCCCTTCAAATTGCATGCCGACCGAAATGCTTTCCGGAAACAGTTTTTTCGGTTCGGTGCGCACCATGTTCGCCTCGTATTCCCCGAAGGCGTCGTCCGGCTCGAGCGTCACCTTGCACTTATCGCCGACGCTCTTGCCCTGAAGGGCGGTTTCCACCAGCGGAAAGATGCCGTCGTATCCGCCATGCAGATAAATAATCGGCGCCTGGGTTTTCTCGATTACCTTGCCGCTGGTGTCCATCAATTCATAGTTCAGCGACACCACCGTGTCCTTGCCGATCTGCATGCTCAGTTCAACTCCTTGACCAGGTTTAAGACTTCGTTCGCGTGGCCGCGCGCATTGACTCCGTACAGAATGTGCCGCACCGCGCCGTTCTTGTCGATGACGAAAGTCGAGCGCACGATGCAGCGCTTCTTCGTTTTCCCGTCCACTTCCTTTTCCTGCAGCACGCCGTACTGCTCGCAGACTTCGCCCTCCGCGTCCGCCAGCAGTTGAACCGCGAGGCCGTGTTTGTCGCGGAAGGTGCCATGGCTCATGCAGTCGTCCATGCTCACGCCCAGCACCACGGTGTCGAGAACGAGAAACTCATCTTGAAGGTCGCTGAAATCGATGGCTTCCAGCGTGCATCCCGGCGTGCCATCCTTGGGATAAAAATACAACACTACGTTATTGACGCCGCGATAGCCGCTCAGACTCACTACGTTCATGTCGCCATCGGGCAGTTCGAAGGTGGGTGCGGATTGGCCTACTTTCAGCATGAACAACTCCGATCACATTCAGGTTGAATTCTAACCGATTTCGAATGCACGAATATCGCGCCTTCGCTCAGGCGCGTGGCGATAAAATGGCGAACGTGGACAAACTACTTCTCGGCGGCCTGACAGCTTCGGCGTTTCTGCGACGGCACTGGCAAAAACAGCCGTTGCTCGTGCGCGGCGCCATTCCCGGTTTTGAAGGGATGGTCGATTTCGGCGGCATGGTCGATCTGGCCTGCCGCGACGATTGCGAGTCGCGGCTGGTCGTGCGCCACGCCGATCGCTGGACCGTCGAACACGGTCCATTCGACCGCAAAAGGTTTTCCAGGCTGCCGCGGCGCAACTGGACGCTGTTGTTGCAGGGTCTCGAACAGCGGCTGCCGGCTGCCCGGCTCCTGTTGTCGCATTTCGACTTCATTCCGTATAGCCGGCTCGATGACCTCATGGTCAGTTACGCCCCGTCAGGGGGCGGCGTCGGTGCGCACTTCGATTCCTACGATGTGTTCCTGTTGCAAGGTCCGGGCCAGCGGCTCTGGCAGGTGGGCCGGCAACGGGATCTGACACTGTTGGAAAACGCGCCGCTGAAAATCCTCAAGCGCTTCAGGCCCGACGGGCAATGCCTGTTGTCAACGGGCGACATGCTGTACTTGCCGCCGGAGTTTGCCCACGATGGTGCCGCCGTCAGCGCCTGCTATACGTATTCGATAGGCTTTCGCGCCCCTTCGCACCGCGAACTCATGTCCCAATTCCTGATTTTCCTGGAGGAGAAGCTTCAGAGCGGCGGTCGCTACGGCGACCCGGATTTGTCCCCGCAGATCCGCCCGGCGCAACTCGGTGCAGGCATGATCGAGAAAGTCGAGCACATTCTGGGCGGCATCCGCTGGACACGGCGCGACGTGGCCGTTTTTCTGGGCAGCTATCTGACCGAGCCCAAGCCGCACGTCCTGTTCGCGCCGCCGCGCAAACCGCTTTCGGAAATCGCCTTTTCACGTGCGGCGCGCCGCAATGGAGTGGACCTGGCCCTCGCCTCCATGATGCTCTACGCACGAGCGAATCTTTTCATCAACGGCGAGCAACACAGAATGGACGCGGGACTGGCAAAGCCGATGCGCTGTCTTGCCGATGCGCGCCGGTTGCCGGGTTGGCGGATAACATTGAATGGTCCGCTTGTCGATACGCTTTACCGCTGGTATCGCGCCGGTTATATTTACCTGTCCGGATCAGGCGCCGCAGGCCGACAGCGATGACAGACGAGCCCAACCCGCTACACTCGCCGATTTTTGGCAATGCCGAATACGAAACTGCGATCGACACCGTTTTGCAGAAGGCCACCAGCACGATCCGTATTTTCGACCACACGCTGGGCCGGGAATACAACTCCCCGCGCCGCGCCGAACGGCTGCGGAGCTTTCTGCTCGCGAGCCGGCGCAACTGCCTGCAGATCGTGCTTCACGAGGTCCGGACATTGGATCGCGACTGTCCGCGGATATTGCATTTGCTGCGCACATACGGGCATTCGATCAGCATTCACGAAACCCATCCGGCGGCCAAGTCCGTCTATGATCCTTTCGTCATCGTCGATGACCGTTGTTTCGTGCATCGCTTCCACTTCGACGAGATGAGAGGATTGCTCGGGCTGGACGATCCGATCGGTACGTACGCGTTCATCGAACGTTTCGGGGAAATCCGCGAAGCGTCTTCACCGGCGGTATCCGCCACGACGCTGGGTCTTTGAGCGCGCTTCTCAGCTGATTTGCCGCCAGGCGAGCCCTTCGTCCTGGTCCGCGATCGCGATCCAGTCCGGCTCGCACTGCATCACCGCCGACAGCGCGGCACGCGCCAGACCGGGACGATTGTTTTCCTGGCTCAGATGCGCCGCGACCAGGTGTTTGAGCCTGCGTTTGTCCAGGCGTCCCAATAATTCGGCCGCTGCAGCGTTGTCGAGGTGTCCAAAGCGGCCCGCTATTCGCTCGCGCAATTTTTTCGGGTAGCTTCCCGTACGCAGCATCTCGGCATCGTGATTGCATTCCAGAACCAGCGCATCGCATCCGCTCAGCACGGCCTCGATATGCCGGGTCGAACAACCGACATCGGTAAGCACGCCCAGCCGGCGCGCGCCGTCGCCGAATACGAATTGGGCAGGTTCGCGCGCATCGTGCGGCACCGGAAAAGGCTGCACCTGCAGGTCGTCGACCGCGAAAGCTTCGTAATTGCGAATCATCCTGACGTCGGCAACATCGGCGAACAGCGCCTCGAACCCGGCCAGCGTCCCGGGCGTAAGCCAGACCGGAATGTTGTGGCGGCGCGCGAGACGGACCACGCCGCCAATGTGATCGTCGTGCTCATGCGTGACGACGATGGCCGAGATGTCTTCGGGAACGAGCCCGAGACGGGCAAGCCTGGCCACGGTAGCGGCAAGTCCAAAACCGCAGTCGAGCAGCAGCCGCGTGCCTCCCGCCTCGACGACCAGCGAATTGCCCTGACTGCCGCTGCCCAGAGAAGCGAACCGCATTCAGGTTCCCGGCATCGTGGGCATCGAAACGATCGCTATTTCAATTCCTGCTGCAGCAGCGCCAGAATGCGTCCGGCCGTCGGCGAAGTCGATTTCGCCCCCTGGGCATCGAGCACCTTGACCTCGCTGCCCTGCGTGGCACCCGCCACGCTGATGCGATACTGTCCGTCCTTCTTCGATCCGCTGTCGCCGCTCCAGAACGCCAGTTTCGACCAGAAACCTTTTTCGGCCTTGTCGGACGCATCGGCGTCGACGTAGCGCACGTAGTACAACCCTTTCGAGCGGTCGCGATCCTCGACGGTAAAGCCGACGCGATCCAGCGCAAGACCGACGCGCCTCCATGCGCGATCGAAACTGTCCACCAGCAGCAGTGCCTCAGGGAGTTCGCCATTCTTCGAAATGGTCGCCTTCGGCTGTTCCGGCCCCTTCGCCTGCGCCCTGATCTGTTCGTCGCGCGCACCCAGGCGAATCGCGAGACGCGACAGCATTTCCGCCTCGAGATCCGGATCGACGGGGCGAACCTGCCAGACGGCTTTCTCGGTGAAGCGGTCTTTGGAAATATTGGTCTGCGCCATGCCACGGTGGCTGATGTAGATTTCCGTCACGCCGGGTTGCTCGCCGCGTTCCAGTCGCGTGCGGAACCTGTCGCGTTCGGGATAGGAATAGGCGCTATCGAGAACCTTGCCAATCAGTTTGCGTATCAAACTGTCCGGAATCTTGGCGCGGTTTTCGGCCCAGTCGGTTTCCATGATCCCGGTCGGTTGCGATTCGGTGTCGATGAGGAAACCGTTGTCCTGCCAGAACTCCTTGATCACCGGCCACAATGCTTCCGGCTCGGCATCGACCACCAGCCAGCGCTGGCTGCCACCGCGATCGAACCGGACCTTGTCCTGCGGCGCCAGCACGGGCGCCGGCCCCGGCGCGGCGCGATTACCCTGGCCATCGGCGTATTCGGACGCCGTTGCCGATCCCGCGGACGATTCCGGAATGTTGTAGCGATCACTGGTCGGCGGAGCCGACAGGTCTTTCGGAACGTCCAACGGCTTGACGTTGCCTGCCGATTTGTAATCGATTTTTTTGCCTTCGATCAGACTGCCCGAGCAACCGGCAAGAGCAAACACCGCCGTCATGCCGGCAGCGAGTAACCGCGAAGAATTCATTCTTGGGGATCTTTCAATTCAGAATTGCGGCCACCGCGGCCGCAACGGATTCACTTCGCCATTGCAGGCATCGAAACGGCGGCCTTGATATCGGCCTGCTCCATTGCGCCGCGCAGCAGGTCATGGAAGGAAGACGAAAGCAACGTCAGAGGCAGCCGGATGCCGCCTTCCATCAGACCCATCTGCTGCAGCACCCACTTGACCGGAATCGGATTGGCCTCGACAAACAGATGGCGGTGCAACCCGAGCAGCTTGTTGTTATGCGACCTTGCCCTGGTAAAGTCTCCGGCAAGCACCGCGGCACACATTTCCTGCATCAGCCTGGGCGCCACGTTGGCGGTCACGGAAATCACGCCATGGGCGCCCAGCATCAGCAGCGCCAGACCGGTGCCGTCATCACCGCTGTAGACGGCGAAGTTCTTTGGAGCGCGGCGCAAAAGTTCCGCACCGCGCTCCATGTTACCGGTCGCATCCTTGATCCCGACGATGTTCGGGACTTGCGCGAGCCGCAGCGCCGTATCGTTCTGCATATCCGCAACCGTGCGGCTAGGCACGTTGTACAGGATCTGTGGCAGGTCCACGGCCTCTGCGATTGCGCGGAAATGGCGGTACAGCCCTTCCTGGGTCGGCTTGTTGTAGTACGGCACGACCGACAGGCTCATCCCGGCCCCGGCCTGCCTGGCGTAAGCGGACAACTCGATTGCCTCGCGGGTGGAATTCGCGCCGGTACCGGCGATGACCGGCACGCGCCCGGCTGCATGTTCGACCGCGGTGCGAATCAGCAGGCAGTGCTCTTCGAAATCCACCGTCGGCGATTCGCCGGTGGTGCCGACGATGACGATGCCGTTTGTGCCTTCGCGAATATGGAAATCGATCAGAGCCCGCAGTCGTTGCAGATCCAGACTGCCGTCCTCGAACATGGGTGTGACGATGGCGACGAGGCTGCCCTTGAGCATGGCGGCTTCCCTCAACAAGAAAGCCGGATTTTAACCGATTCCCCCCCGTCGCAGGCGCATCACGATTTGTCGGACAGACCGGACGCGCAGATGCGCTGAATTCTCGCGGGCTTCGGCGCCGTTACTTCGAGATCTTCGTACGCGGTTACGCGCAATCGGCCGCGAACGACGTCGAGAAGTTCGCCTGGCCGCAGCAGAAAATCCGGATTCGATGGTTTGCCGAAGCATTCATTGCCCGTGGCGAAAGTCTCGTAAACGAGTACGCCGGCCGGCGCGAGCGCATCGAGAATGCACGGGAAAAGCGGTCGGTGCAGATAGTTGGTGACCACGACGCCATCGAATACCATGCCCTGGAGCGGCCAGGGCCCATTTTCCAGATCAGCCAGCCGGACCGTAATGCCGGCAATACCGTCCAGACTCCCGAGAACCTGTGGATCGCGGTCGACAGCGCAGACCCGCAAACCCAGCGCAGCCAGAAAACGGCTATGGCGGCCGGCGCCGCAGGCCAGATCCAGCACCGCGCCATGCGGCACGATGCTGTGCGCCCAGCGTACAACCCACTCCGAAGGCCGATCCGCCCCGGAAACCCCGGTCTGTGTCGATGCGGAAATCATCTGCGTACCCCTTATTGTTCGCGGATTCTACGGCAGCGCGCCGCTGCGTTTGCAGTGGGGTCGCGCGGCGCTGATTTGACACCTCGGGAGGCGAGTGCTAAAAACCGTGCTGTCTTCGGCGCACCGGCCCTGTGCAACACTCGGGAGAACGCAATGAAATCCGTCTGGATTTTGATCTGTGGCAGCGTAGTGCTGGCAGCTTGCAGTGGCGGCAACAATATCTTCAGCAAGAAACAGTCCGCTACCGCCGTCCTCGCCCCGACCAAGGGCAATTCGGTCAGCGGCACCGTAAACTTCACCCAGAAGGGCGACATGGTATTGGTCGAAGCCAAGGTAAACGGCCTCAAACCCAATGGGACCAACGGCATCCACGTTCACGAGAAAGGCAATTGCAGTGCCGCTGACGCCTCCAGTGCCGGCGGCCATTTCAATCCGTCCTCGTCCCAGCACGGCGGCCCCTCCGGGGCGACACGCCACGGCGGCGATCTGGGCAATCTGAAGGCAGACGCAAACGGTTTTGCGCAGATGTCGATCGAAGTAGGCGGCATTTCACTGGGCACCGGACCCAACAGCATTACCGGCAAGGCTGTGATCGTGCATGCCGGCGCCGACGATCTCAAGACCCCGCCGTCCGGCAACTCCGGAGCTCGCGTGGCTTGCGGGCTGATCAGCAAGAATCCGGACAAGTTCTTCTGAACGTCGTCCTGCCGGCCGCGGATCGACCGTTGG